>NZ_JBFBLV010000002.1:0-285442 GCF_040686835.1 Specibacter sp. NPDC078692 | reverse complement strand
CACTAACACCCCAAATCGACGACTACGTCGCCATCAACGACCCCAAACACCACACCCAAACCACCAACCTCTCTCAAGCAGGTTGACAAATACCGTTGCTGCGATAGCGTCGGGGAGGAAGTCGCCATTGCTGCGATAGCGTTGTGAGGGGTTTTGGTCTCGACAAGCTCGACCAGCGGAGCCTAGGGGTGGACCATCGCCTTCAATGCCCCGGGATTGGTGCCCGCCAACAGTGCGGTCTCCACATCGTCGAGGCCGTGGGTTGAGGTGACAAGACCGTCGAGGTCTACCTGTCCGGAGGCGGCCAAGGCGATGGCGGTGGGCCATGTATTCGCGTAACGGAATGTACCTGTGATCATTAACTCCCGTCCCTGCAGCAGAGGTACTGGCAGGGCAATGGTGTCGGCTCCCATGCCCACCAGCACCGCCCGGCCGCGCGGGGCAAGCCGGGCTAGACCGCCCAGGATGGCCCGTTCGGCACCGCTGGCGTCAATGAAGACATCGAACTCGGGCACCACGGGCGGCTGCTCGGACGCCGTGAAGGTATGCCTCACGCCGTATGTGTGGGCATCAGTGAGGCGCTCGGGCCGCACATCCGTGAGGGTGACCGTGGCGCCAGCCAGCTGGGCGACCTTGGAAATGAGCAGCCCGATCGGGCCAGCCCCGGCCACCAATACCGAATCACCAATCTGAATCTTGCTCGCAGCCCGCGCTGCCAAGGCCACACTCAACGGCTCCAGTAGGGCGGCCGCGTCATCGGAAACGCTGTCTGGGACAGGGTGGCAGAAGGCTGCCGGATGAACGGCGTATTCACAGAACACCCCGTCAATGGGAGGGGTGGCAAAGAATCGCACGCCCGGGTCCAAGTTGTAGCAGCCAGCGAGTGTCTGCTGTGACAGCGGGTCCGGAATGCCCGGCTCCAGCGAGACGCGCTGGCCCATGGTGCGGTCCTGCACTCCATCGCCCAGAGCCACAATGACACCGGCGGGTTCGTGACCAAGCACCAGGGGTGCCTCCACCACAAACGTGCCGATCCGGCCCTCTGCATAGTAGTGGGTATCGGAGCCGCATACGCCCACTGAGGTGATGCGCACCAACACTTCACCCGGGCCTGGCGTGGGGACGGGGCGCTGTTCGGTGCGCAGCTCGCCTTGGCGCACAAGCACCGAAGCGGTCATGCTTTCGGGAAGTTCTGCTGCTGGTTTTTGGGAAGCTGATGGTGTCATGGTCTTACTTCACCGCACCCATCGAGAGTCCGCGAACCAGTTGTTTCTGTGCTACCCAGCCGGCAATGACAACCGGCAGCGAAGCCAACACCGAGGCGGCCGACAACTTGGCCAAGAACAAGCCCTCGCTGGTCATTTGGGAGACCAAGAAGACAGGCACCGTGGCGGCGTTGGCGGCGGTCAGGTTCAGTGCGAAGAAGAACTCGTTCCAGGCGAAGATGACGCAGATCAGGGCCGTGGCGGCCAAGCCGGGAGTGACCATGGGGATCAAGATGGTGCGCAGGGTCTTGATCAGCCCGGCACCGTCCATGGATGCGGCTTCCAGAACTTCAGCAGGGACTTCCTGGAAGAAGGAGCGCATCATCCATACGGCGATCGGCAGGTTCATGGCCGTGTACAAAATGATGAGCGTGCCAATGTTGTCCAACACTTTCAGCTGTCCGGCGATGACATAGATGGGCATGATGACGGCCACCACGGGCAGCATTTTGGTGGAGATGAAGAAGAACAACACGTCTTGGGTCTTCTTGACCGGGCGGATGCTCACCGCATAGGCGGCAGGCACAGCCAGCAGGACCACCAAGACGGTGGATACGCCCGTGGCGATCAACGAGTTCAGGAAGTAGGTTCCGGCGCCGTTGGCCAGCACAGCCTCGAATTGTTCGAAGGTGGGCACAAAGAAGAACACGGGAGGGTTGGAGGCAGCCGCCGACTCGGGCTTGAACGCCGTCATGACCAGCCAGATCACGGGGGCGAAGAAGATAAACGCAACCAGCCACGTGACGGTGGTGATCGCGGAACCGGAGAAACGGCGTCGTGCTTCACGGGACTTCCGCTCGGCGGACAGTGTGGCCGGGGGATGGGTGGGGTCAGTGATGATGGTGGTCACGGCTTAGTCCTTTGCGTCAAAGCTGCGGAAGATCAGGCGGAGGGCGAAGGTGGCGATGATGATGGTGGCGATGACGACCACCACACCCATCGCGGCAGCCTGGCCAATGTCGAAGCCCAGGAAGGCCCGCTGGTAGATGTAGAACGGCAGGTTGGCGCTGGCAGTGCCGGGTCCGCCCGCCGTCATGAGGTAGATCTGATCGAAGGTGTTGACCACGTAAATGGTGCCCAGCAGGATGCCCAGCTCGATGTAGCGGCGCAGTTGGGGAAGCGTGACCCAGATAAAGGTCTTGGTCCAGCCGGCGCCGTCGATCTGCGCGGCCTCGAGCACGTCCTTGGGTTGGGACTGCAACCCGGCCAGCACCAGCAGCATGGTGAACGGGGTCCACTGCCAGACCAGGGCCATCAGGATGGAGACGATCGGGTGCGACGCCGTCCAGTCCACGGGCGGGATGCCCACCAGGGAGATGACCCAGTTCACGAGGCCGAAGCTGGGGTTCAGCATGGAGATGCTCCACAGTGTGGCGCCGGCGACCGGCATGATCAAGAACGGCGTGATCAGCATGGTGCGCACCACGCCTTGGCCGCGGAATTTGCGGTCCAGCATGAGGGCGAAGATGATGCCCAGAACCATGGCGAAGAATACGCAACCCAGTGTGATCAGGATGCTGTTCAGGGCCGAGCTGCGGAAGGTGGAATCCATGAAGATGTCCACATAGTTTTGCAGGCCGATGAACTCGTTACCGTCGGGCCGGAGCAGGTTCCAGTTCCGCAATGAATACCAGATGGTGACCAGGAACGGCAGCTGCGTGATGACGATGGTGAAGATCAGCGCCGGCAGGAGCGGACCACGGCGGCGCCAGGCCTCGGCCTTGGACATTCCGGAGCCGGTTTCTGCGTTTTTGGCACTCTTGCGGGAGTGTTGTTTTTGGTTGTGTCGATCAACCAGCGTGTTCGCCATTACTTGCCTCCTTCTTGGTATGACTTGGCGATGGGCTCGGCGTATTGCTGTGCCTGTTGGAGCGCTTCGTCAACGGATTTCTGGCCGGCAATGGCGGCCGATATTTGCTGGCTGACCCGGGTGCCCAGGTCCTGGAATTCCGGGATTCCCACAAACTGCAGACCCGGGTACGGCACGGGGTTGACCATGCTGGTGGACTGCTTGGCGCTGTACATGGCATTGAGGGTGGGCTCAGCATAGGCCTTGGCAACGGCCGCGTATTCGAGGATCTCGTAGGTGGACTGGCGGCTTCCGGGAGGCACTCGCTCCCATGAAATTTCATTGCCGACCAGCTTGATGTAGTCCTTGTTGGTCATCCAGGAAATGAAGTCCCAGGCGGCAGTCTTGTGTTCACTCGTGGAGGGGATCGCCAAGGACCAGCTGTACAACCAACCTGCGGATTCGGTGTTTTGTACCGGTGCCGGGGCGTACTGTGACTTCCCGGCAACCAGGGACGAGGCCGGGTCCTCAATGCTGGAGACCATGGCGGTGGCGTCATACCACATGGCCGCCTTGCCCTGGCTGTAGCGGGTGATGCAGTCACCATAGCCACTGGTTGCGGCGCCGGGCTGGCCGGCGTCGTGCAGTAGATCGACGTAGTCGGTGACGGCAGCCTTGACCTGCGGGGAATCGAGTTTGGCGTTCCAGTCCATGTCGAACCACTGGCCGCCGTAAGTATTAATCACCGTGTCCAACGGGGCCATGACCTCGCCCCAGCCGGCCAGGCCACGCAGGCAGATCCCGGCAAAATCCTTGGACGGATCGTTGAGTTGGCGAGCAATCTTTCCGATCTCCGCCCATGTGGGGTGCTCCGGCATGGTGATTCCGGCCGCCTTGAACAGGTCCTCGCGGTACACCACGAAAGAAGACTCGCCGTAGAACGGTACGGAGTGCATATCGCCGTTGTAGCTCAGCGCGTCCTTGATGGTCGGGATGAAATCTTCGGTGTCATAGCCTTCGGTGGCATCTGCGAGGGGCTGGAGGTTTTCGATCCAGCCATTCGCCGCCCACATTTCGGTTTCGTAATTGGAGATCATGACGACGTCGAACTCGCCGCCGCCAGTAGCCACGGAGGCGGTGATCTTAGCCCGGGCCTCATTCTCCGGAAGTGTCACGAACTTGACGTTGACGTTGGGGTGTTTGGCTTTGAAGTCGTCCTGTAAGGAGACGGCGTCCTTCATCTGCGGGTTGGCCACAATGGCCACCACAATGGTGTCCTGGGCGGTACCGGCGGGTGCGCAGCCACCGAGTGCCAGTACTGTGGCGGCGGCAACGGCCAGCCAAGAGGCGGTTCGGGCACCTTTGGTTCGGGCACCTTTGTTGGGCCTACGTGTGGCCTCAGTGCGGAAAGTGGGGAACTTCATTGGTCACTCTCAATCTCGTTGCTCATTTGAGAAATCCATCTTGCTCATTTGTTTAGTGACTCTAGTCATATATACTCATTTGAGCAAGAGCAGATGCTCAATTGTCATTTTTAGGAAGGCGCGCCGTGCCGGAAATATCGCATGAGGAGCTACTGGCCCGCATCGGTCAGGCCTATTATTTGGACAATCTGTCCAAAGTTGAAATTGCCACGGAACACTCAATCTCACGGTTTCAGGTGGCCCGCCTCTTGGATGAGGCACGTGCCGCGGGCATTGTGCATATTGAAATCCGCAGCCCCGGTAGCCAAGTGACCATTGATGCCCAAGCGCTCGCTGCCGCACTTGGACTCAACCGGGTGGTAGTGGTCAAAACGCTCGATGACGACTTCCAGCAACGCGACCTCCAAGCCCACGCGGTGGCCGAGGAGCTCATGGCCGAGGCGCGCGCAGGAATGAGTGTGGGCATTTCTTGGTCCCGCACACTGGACCTAGCTGCACGGCACGTCGCTGAGCTGCCCAAATGCAATATTGTCCAGCTTGCCGGCGCCTTGCCCGTGCCCGGAGGTGGCAACCCGCTGGAACTAGTTCAGCGTTTGGGTCGCATGGGTGGCGGACGCACCTGGCCCATGTGGGCCCCCTTGGTTGTGGACAGTCCTGCAACGGCATCAGGTCTGCGCCGCCAACCAGAAATTGCTGACGCCATGCGCATGGCTGATTCTCTTGATCTGGCCGTGGTGGCGATTGGAGCGTGGGCACCAAACCTCTCAACCGTCTGGAATCGCGTGGATAACGCCGTGCGCCAAGACGGCATCGCCAAAGGTGCTGTGGCTGAGTGCTCCGGGCGTCTGATTGCTGCGGACGGAAGTGCTGTGAGCGCCGAACTCGACGCGCGGATTCTTTCCGTCACCATCGAGCAACTCCAACGCACCCCCAAGGTCATTGCGGTGGCGCAGGGTGAGTCGCGAGCTGATGCCGTGCGAGCCTGCGTGGCCGCCGGAATTGTTAACACACTGGTTATTGATGAGTCGCTGGCCCGCGCTTTGCAGGGGTCCGCCGAAGGACAGGGAGCCCTCGCATGAGCGCCGCATTAAACGCCTCACCCCTAGTGGTGGGCATCGATTCCTCCACCCAGTCCTGCAAGGTGGTAGCGATCGATCTGGCCACGGGAGCGCAGGTAGCTGCCGCTTCCGCAGCACATCCTGATGGTACTTCGATTGATCCCAGGCTCTGGAGCGCTGCGCTGGAGGAAGCGTGGGACGCAGCTGGCATTCCGGCCTTGGGCGAGCAGGTGGCTGGCGTTGCCGTAGCCGCCCAGCAGCACGGCATGGTGGCAGTTGACGAGACCAACGAACCAGTTCATGAGGCGCTGCTGTGGAATGACGTCCGTAGTGCCGAGGATGCCCGCCGCATGGTGGCCGCGCTCGGTGCCGAGGCCTGGGTTGATGCGGTCAACGTGCTTCCGGTGGCCTCCTTTACGCTGACCAAACTGGCCTGGCTGGCCCGCCATGAGCCAGAAATTGCCGCCCGGGTGAAAACAGTGGGCCTGCCCCATGACTGGCTAAACCTACAGCTCACCGGCGAGTGGTCCACGGACCGCAGTGATGCCTCCGGGACGGCCTACTTCGATCCCACGGCGAATCAATACCGCCCCGAGCTGTTGGAGCAGTTCTTTGGCGCTGTGCCCACGCTGCCCCGGGTGCTGGCACCCAACGAAAGTGCCGGCCAACTGGATTCGCGCTGGGGCACAAGTGCCGCCGTCGTCGGTGCCGGCATGGGGGACAACGCCGGTGCGGCTCTGGGTTTGGAGATCGCTCCTGGTGAAATCGTGGTGTCGATCGGTACCTCCGGAACGGTCTTCGCCGTCTCCGATGCCCCCGTGCATGACACCTCCGGCCAGCTTGCCGGTTTTGCCGACGCCACCGGGCGGCACCTGCCCCTGTTGGCCACGATCAATGCGGCCCGCGTCATGGCGGCCGGTGCGGCGATGCTCAACGTTGACCTGGCCGAGTTTGACCGGTTGGCGCTCGCCGCCGCGCCCGATGCCGGCGGCCTGACACTGCTGCCCTACCTCGACGGCGAACGCACCCCTAACCTGCCTGATGCCACAGGTACCTTGGTGGGTATGACGAGGGCCAATATGACGCCCGAGAACCTGGCTCGCGCCTCAGTTCTGGCCGTTTTGAATTCACTGGCCGACGCGCTTGCCGCCCTCACCACGTTTAGCGTTCCGGTGCAACGTGTATTGCTCATTGGTGGCGGCTCCAAGTCCCGTGCACTGCGCGAGGCTGCGGCCACCGTGTTTGGAGTGCCCGTCGAGGTGCCCGAGCAGCGCGAATATGTGGCCCTCGGTGCCGCACGTCAGGCTGCTTGGGCCGCCACGGGCGAACTTCCCGTGTGGGGCCGTCGGATTGAGGAGTCCTTCACGCCCGACGGCGGATGGGGCACCACCGTGCGCGAGCGGTACATTGCGGCGCGGAAAGCCGTTTACGGCGTGTAGCTTTGGTGCGCAGCTCCCGGCGCTGCTTTGCCGCTGGATTCCAAGACGTGTCTCACCAGCGAAACCCGCTGACCTAAGACGATGACTGTGCCCAGATCACAGAACTCCTCAATTGCGTGACACTGTCCTACGATCGACCACGGGCGCTCGAAACACTGTCCAGAATAAGGAACGCGGGATTCTATCGATCGAAGCGACGCCTATTTCAAGATGATTCGACAATCTCCGACATCTACTGCACACGCTCCGGTGAACGACCGTCTTGCGGGCATATAGACCATTCGCCTGGTGGGTCGGGATGAGGGCTGGCTATGACAGCGAGTAATCCGTCAGCCTCTCATGCCTCTCCAGCGCCTAGATGGCTCACCGAGTCGGCTCCCTAAGGAACAATGGTCGTCGTTCCGATCAGGAGGCAGAGGGTTTGAAGAAGTCCTATGTTGCGTCGAGTTTCAGGAATATCGTCAATGTCCGGTACATCGCGCAAACCTTGGAAAGTAGGGGCTACGTCAACACATTTGACTGGACCCATGAACGCATCGGCGGCGATGTAGCTAAAGTCGCCCTCGGTGATCTGCGTTCGATCGGGCAGCGCGAGAGAGACGCAGTGATGGCTGCCGACGTCGTCGTGGTCCTGCTTCCAGGAGGGAAGGGCACTCATGTTGAGCTTGGCATCGCGATCGCTCAAGGCAGAGTAACAATCTTGCATTCGCCGGAAGAAGTCATCAACAATCTGGATACCACCAGCACTTTCTACCATCTACCTGAGTTGGAAAAGTGCCACGGAACTCTCGATGACCTCCTAGCTATGATCATCGAGCACGAGAAATAACGGTCGCCACTTTCTGAACCAATCATGTCCGCAGGAGGTTCCGCTAACAACTCAGTGATACTTCTTCGACCACTAAAGCCTGCAATCTTCGGAATAGGCACCCATCGTGCGTCTGAACTGAGGCCTATGCTTGGGGCTTTTCGTGCTTCTTCCTAGGGGGCAGGGCGGTTGTCATTGATTACTCGCAGCCTTGCAGCATCAAAGCCCGGCGATATACTCACGCAAGCCCGGGATGGCGAAGTCAATCAGTCCACGGCCTGCGGGTTGGATGAGCCCAGCGTCGATGAGCCGGGCTCGATAGTTGCCGATGGTATTTTTTGCGTCTCCGAGGCGTCTGCCGATATCAGCCGTGGTCGATGGCCCATCATCTTCGGACATTGCCTGTAAGAACTCGATATCCTTCGGCGATGCCGTGGCCAGTGCCGCCGCTAGGACTACGCGAGTGTTTTTCCGGTGTGCGGCAGCTAAGGCCAGATCAACGCTTGCTGCTGTCAGTAGGGCTTCTGAGGACTCCGCTATCTGCCATAAATGGTATCCCACCAGTTGTATGAGGAATGGGTAGCCTCCGGTTGATTCGGCTGCTTTGCGAATGAGCTTCGACGAAATGGGGTGTTCCAGGCTTGCAAACGTTTCTAGATAAGACTCTTCAACCTCGCTGATTGCTGCGGCATTCAAGTCGATCCGGTCGGCTCGGCGGAGGAATGTTGCGACGCCCTCATTGAGCAGATCGGAGACGGCGGCGGGCAGGCCTGCAAACAACAGAGCAATGGGCAGTCCTTGACGGATAAAGTGCTGAACGAAGGCGGCCAGTTGTGCAAGCTCATCACGGTTGGCGCCGTGAATCTCGTCTAGGGTGATAGTCAACCCGGTGCGCTTCTCATCCAGCAATTGCAACAGTTGTTCTCCCACTTGCCTCCATCCCACTTGCTGCGCCGGAGGCAACTGAGCAGTGATCGAGAAGCCTGCGGCTCCGATGCCCGTAATTCGACGGCCTTTTGGCCCTTCTCCCAGCTCTTCAGTCGCTGAACGCATGGCTTCACCTATTCGCCCCAAGAAGCCTGTCGTTGCAGTCTCCGAGACCACCAGCCATCCTTGGGCACGCGCGATATCTTCAGCCTCGCCGAGCATGACGGTCTTGCCGATACCGCGAGCCCCGGTGAAAATAGTGAGCAAGCCAGGGGCCCCGGATCGGATCTGCAGGCCGTAGGAGAACTCATCCAGCAGTCCGGTTCGACCGATGAGCTGTGGTGGTTCGGCTCCTGCCGTGGGGCGGAAAGGATTCTGAGTTATTTGCTGACTGGTCACAACTTCTCCTGTGAATAGCTGTGTACTCAGTGTACTCCTGTGTACCTAGTGAATGAGGGTGTACTGAACGGTGCCATCGGTGAGTTTGTTGAATATCCCACGAGGAGACTCAGAGACGGATGGAACGATCATTCGGAAGATCGAGTCAGAGGCCTCCAAAAATGTCGGCTGTCCCCCAGAAGGTTCCCCATAGGGGACACCCGATCGACCACTTACGGGTGAGTCCAAGCCGCCGACTCAACCACACTCCGGCCTAAGGTTGATCGGTCGAAATCCGGACTGGTGACACGTTGCACCGGATCCTACATTTGCGCTGTCTGGAGTTGTCAGTCGAGTGCTAGCTGCCCGCAACTACCGGCCCAGTGCCACGAGTTCCTCCACAGCCGCCCGGGCACCCTTGGTGTGCAGTGTGTCCAGGGTTTTCAGGTAGGCGGTGGTGAAGCGATCGTTATCCACGAGGTCCCCGAAGACATCGCGGTTGCGCAGGAAAGCGAGCTTGTCCTCGCGCTGGCGTGCCGCGGCGGCCATCAGTGGTTCCTTGAGACGGTCAACGACGGTGATGGGCTCACCGGATTCGTCCGTCCCCTCCGCATAACGCGCCCATGAGGCGACGATGCCGGCGGAACGGGCGATCTCGCCGTCGTTCTTCAGATTGATCCGCGCGACCGGCAGGAGCCACTTGGGAATCCGGTCCGAACTTTCCGCGCACAGCCGGGCCAAGGTGTCGCGAACGTGCTCGTTGGAGTAGCGCTCGATCAGCGTGTTCTTGTATAGCGGCAGATCCACGCCGGGCAGCGGCGAAAGCGTTGGCCCGCCCTCGAGATCCATATAATCGAGCAGGAACGTGGAAAAGAGCGGATCCTGCGCGGCCTCGTGAGCGTAGCGATAGCCGGCTAGGTACCCGAAATAGCACATGCCCTGATGCGTGGCATTGAGCAGGCGCAGCTTCATCAGTTCGTAGGGTTCCACATCCTGAACCAACTGCACGCCAGCATCCTCATAGGGCGGGCGGCCCAGGGTGAAGTGGTCCTCCAAAACCCACTGCTCAAAGGGCTCGCAGACCACCGGCCACTGGTCCACAATGCCGAATTCCTTGGCAATGGCGCTGCGATCCTCATCCGTGGTGACGGGGGTGATCCGGTCCACCATGGAGTTGGGGAAAGGGACGTTCTGGCGCATCCACGCGCCGAGTTCTGGATCCCGCAGCTCGGCGAACGCCGTGAACATCTTCTTGGCCACATCGCCGTTGCCTTGGATGTTGTCGCAGGACATGACCGTGAACGGGGCAATGCCACGTGCACGACGGCGGGAAAGCGCCTCCGTGACTAGGCCGAAGGTGGTGCGCGGGGCAGCTCCGGGCGCCAGATCGTGGACGACGTCGGGGTTTTCGGCGTCGAACTCACCCGTGACGTGGTGGAAGTTGTACCCGCCCTCGGTGACGGTCAGCGAGACGATCCTCGTTTCGGGGGACGCCATTTTTTCAATGACGGCCTCGGGGTCTGCCGGGGCGAAAAGGTATTCGGTGATGGAGCCGATCACCCGGGCCTCGCGCCGTCCATCCGGGTGCTTGAGCAGCATGGTGTACAGGCAATTTTGTTCGGCCATGACCTGCGCCATCTTCTCGTCATGGGGCAGCACGCCCACACCACAAATGCCCCAGTCGAGTGCTTTTCCGGCGTTCATGAGCCGGTCGATATACATGGCCTGGTGGGCGCGGTGGAAGCCGCCCACGCCGAAGTGCACAATCCCCGTGGTGACCTTGGACCGGTCATAGGAGGGGACGGCAACGGAAGCAGGCAAATAGGCCAGACTCTCGGCGGTGAGTTGCGGCATGGTGGCTCTCCTTTGGACGTGATATTCGTCCCACTATATCAAATGAGCGAACTTTTACCACTCAAATGAGCGAGGAGATTTATTTTCCTACTTTTCCCTGTGCAGCTGTGGGCGGAGTGGCTCAGGACTATATTGGCCTGTAGCTGTGTAACCGCATAGCCGTGGAATGACCCATCTGCCGTAGGAGAACTCGTGCCCAAGGATGTTGCCGCCCAATTGATTGAACAACTGCAGCTTGCCGGTGTGCAGCGCATTTACGGGATTGTGGGCGACAGCCTGAATCCACTGGTGGATGCGGTCCGGAAAACCGGAGGTTCCGCCAAAGGCGGTATTGACTGGATTCATGTTCGACACGAGGAGGCGGCGGCGTTCGCGGCGGGGGCCGAGGCGCAGTTGACCGGCAAATTGGCCGTGTGCGCAGGCTCGTGCGGCCCCGGCAACCTGCACCTCATGAACGGGCTCTACGATGCCAACCGCACGGGCGCACCCGTGTTGGCCATTGCCTCGCACATTCCCAGCAAGCAGATTGGCAGTGAATTCTTCCAGGAGACGCATCCGGATCGGATCTTTGACGAGTGCTCGGTCTACTCGGAGCTGGTGAGCACGGCCGAGCAGGCGCCGCGCGTCATGAATAGCGCCATTTCCCATGCTGTTGGATTACGCGGTGTGGCCGTCGTGACGTTGCCCGGCGACATTGCCAGCCTCCCTGCCAGTGCACCTACCCCACTGTGGCGGGCACCCAAGCCGGCGTCCATTGTCCCAGCTCCCGAAAGCGTCGAGGAGCTGGCTGCGGCCATCAACCAAGCTGAGAAGGTGGCCATCTTTGCCGGAGCCGGCGTCCAAGGCGCTCACGACGAAGTGATTGCTTTTGCCGAACTCATCAATGCACCCATTGGCCACAGTCTGCGTGGCAAGGACTTTATTCAATACGAGAACCCTTATGACATTGGCATGACCGGGCTGCTCGGCTATGGTGCCGCGGCCGAAGGCATAGAAGATGCTGATCTGTTGATCTTGCTAGGCACCGATTTCCCTTATGACCAGTTCCTGCCTGACACCCGCACCGCACAGGTGGACCGGGCCCCGGAACATTTAGGGCGGCGCACAGACGTGGACATCGCAGTCCACGGGGACGTGTTGCCGACCCTGCAGGCACTCATGCCACTGGTTGAGGCCAAGAAGAGCTCAAAGTTCCTGGACCAGATACTGAAAAAGCATGACCGGTTGATGAACAAGGCCGTGGGCGCCTATACCCGCAAGGCCGACAAATTGGTGCCAATTCACCCGGAATACGCGGCGTCCCTGCTGGATGAGATTGCTGCCGACGACGCAATTTTCACGGCGGACACCGGCATGTGCAATGTGTGGACGGCCCGCTACATCAACCCACTGGGCACCCGCCGGCTCATTGGTTCTTACCTTCACGGCTCCATGGCGAACGCCCTTCCCCAGGCCATTGGCGTCCAGGCTGCCTATCCTGAGCGGCAGGTCATCTCGGTCTCCGGCGATGGCGGGCTTTCGATGCTGCTGGGTGAATTGATTACGGCGGCAGCTCACAATTTGCCAGTCAACGTTGTGGTGTTCAACAACTCCACTTTGGGCATGGTCAAGCTCGAAATGCTGGTGGACGGTCTTCAGGACTTTGGTGTTGACGTTCCGGATACCAACTATGCAGCCATTGCCGCGGCGATGGGATTCCATGCTGTGCGAGTCACTGATCCTGCCGGGATCGCTGATGCCTACCGTGCCGCTTTTGCCCATAACGGGCCATCGCTGGTGGAACTCATCACGGACCCCAACGCGCTTTCCATTCCGCCTAAGATTAAGGGTGGGCAGGTCATTGGCTTTGCCACGGCCATGTCCAAGATCGTCCTGAACAAGGGTGCTGGCGAGGCCGTCAGTATGGCGCGATCGAATCTGCGCAACATTCCGCGCGGCTAGCTTCCACCCCTAACTTCCACAGCGAGTACGAGGATTCCCATGCTGATCACTGCCCTTATTTTTGCTGGACTGGCCGTCCTGGTACACGTCTACATCTTTGTGCTGGAATCCTTGCGATGGACGGACCCTTCGACCCGCAAAACCTTTGGAACCAGCGAAAGTGAGGCCCTCGCCACGAAGGAGCTGGCCTTCAACCAGGGTTTTTATAACTTGTTCCTAGCGGTCTTGGCCGCGGTAGGAATCGTTGCCGCGGCAACGGGCCACCACGAAGTGGGTGCTGCCCTGGTGTTGGCCGGTTGCGGGTCCATGCTGCTGGCCGGGCTGGTCTTGCTTTTTTCATCCCCCAAGAAGGCCAAAGCGGCACTGGTGCAGCTCACCTTCCCGCTCATCGCCGTCGTGCTGACGGTGGTGTGGCTGCTCTAAAGCGTTAACGCACGACGCCGGAGCCTGGATTGCGCTGTTCCTATGCGGATGTGCGGCGATGCCCCGTGGACACCACGGCAAGGCTGGCAAGACAGGCCACTGCCACAATGCCCAGCAGCACAGTGTAGCTGGCAAATGAGGCCAATGCAGCCAGTGCCACGGGCAGCAGGAAACCGAGGTAGCTCAGGCTATAGAAAACACCTGTCAACCCGGCCAGATCCCGGCCGGTGGCGATGCGTTGGATCTCCACAAGCCCGGAGACCAGCGCGATCCCGTAGGCGGCGCCCAGCATGATCGCGGCCGCGGCGCCCGCTACGAGCGAGAGGTAGTGAGCGTTGACGGCGGCGACACCCAGTCCAATGATCATGGCAGCCATGCCGACCAGCAGCGCCCGGCCCCTCGTGGCCCTGTTGATCCGCGCCACGAACGGTTGAATCAGCGCGCCGGTGCCCAGGGTCAAAACCGTCAAAAGCGTGGCATAACCGAGCGTCATGCTACCCAACCGGGTACCTTCCAACATGGGGATGACGGCATAGGCGACGCCGGCCGTGGCAAATATCCAGGGTGCGGCGGGCAAGATGACTCGGCGAAACCGTCGATGGGAAACCAAGGGGACGCGAAGATCGTCGCGGAGAGAGGCGGGCCTTTGGCCGGGTGCCAGAATCTCCGGCCGTACCGTCTCGGGGGCCTTGATCAGGGCCGCCAGCGCGGCCAGACTCAAAAGGACATGCAAGGCATAAGGGGTAGCTGTGGGCCATGGACCCCACTGCGCCAGAACTCCTGACGCGCCAGCGCCAAGTCCAAATCCCAGGGTCAGGATCAGGGAGGGGCGCCGTGCCCCAGCGGTGGAATCGGCCGTTTTGTCGAACGGCGCCATGGAGAGTTCCTTGAGCCAGCTAGTGCCCACGGCCATGCCAATTCCCACTCCGGCTCCTGCCAGCATGCGCCCGGCGCACATGAGCGCCTCGCTGCGGAAGCTGACGGCCAGAATGAGGCTGGCGGCGATGCCCACAAGGACACCAATGACGGTCAACGGCTTGCGCCCGTATCGGTCCGACAACGGACCGGAGATCAGCAGCCCCGGGATCAAACCCAGAACGTACGTGGCCAGAAAAAGATCCACGCTCAGCTCGGAATAGTGTCCAACGTCGCGATACAGGCTCAAGAGAGGGGTGAAGTGGTTCCCTCCCCAGGCCAGGACGAAAACTGCGGGGGCGGCACGAAGCCAGAATGCGGCGCGGGCGGCGCGCATGAAAATCACTATCCTTGAGGTTGCTTGTGTGAGGTGCGCTGGTTGCTGTTGTCGTGGGCGTGCAGGTGGGTGCGCTGCTTGCCGGCCGAGGTGTTAAGTTGCGCCGATGTGGCGTTGTAGGAGGCGCTCATAGCCGCGATGGTCGCCAGCGGCCAACGCTGTGGCCAACTGGGTATGTTCGTCCACGAAGCGCTGCAATTCCGCGGGATTGGCGCGCACCGTCAAGCAGGTGAGACGAGCTAGCCGTGGCCCCAGCGCAGCGTAGAAATCATCGATGATGGGGTTGCCTGATCCTGCCACCACGCGGGCATGGAACTGGTGGTCCGCCCGGGCGAAGGCAGGCACGTCGGAGCGCCGTGCAGCGTCACGTTGCACGGCGATCAGAGTGTCCAGATCGGTGGCGAGAGCGGCAGCCTGGGCATCCCTGTCAGTCTGCTCGGATTGACTGGCGGCCTGCAGTTCAACCGCTCGGGACTCAAGCATGACGCGAACTTGGCGCAGATGAGCGGCTTCCCGTGCGTTGGGCGTGGTGACCACAGCACCTTTTTTGGGGAAAAGGCGCAACAGTCCCTGTGCTTCCATGAGGAGAAACGCTTCGCGGACGGGAGTGCGGCTGACATTGAACTGTTCTGCAACGTCACCCTCGGTAATGAGTGTTCCCCCGTCCAGATCACCGCCCACGATCTCGGCGCTGACGCTCCCATAGACGCGTTCCACAGCCGTTTTCGCCTGCGTCGGCTCCGGGTGCCAGGACCAGTACCGGGCGATATTCGATGATGAGGTCATGCCTCCAGCCTAGCTGATAAATACATTGATAAATGCAACAGGACCTTGTGATTTAAGCCATGATTTTAAGCCGGGACTTTAACCATTGAAGAGCTGCCGTGACAGGCATACCGTTGAAGAACATCCAAGGGGGTGGCCAGAGTGGAAATTCATCTGTGGTGGCTGGAGACCGAGCTACCGGCTAAACAATGGCTGCGTGAGAACACGGGCGCCGATCAGGTACCCAGTCATGTGGTGGCGGCGGTGGAAAAGGCCGGCGGCACCATGACGAACGGATCGTTGACAGATCGGGAGTGGGAATTCATCGTGACCCAGTCGGAATTTGTGGACTGAGCGTTTGCGCTCTGATGGGTTACGGACTGTCGATTTGCGAAGTATGTGGCTGCGGACTGGGCGAACGCTCCCGCTGACCACAATCTGCTGACCACCATCTACTGGCCGCTAGCTGCTGGCCAGCACCAGCGCCGCGGTCAAAAATAGAGTCAAAGCCACGAATGGCAGGCACAGAAGCGCGTGAAGCACCTTGTGTTCGGTCAAGATGGCGACATATTCACGCAGGAACGCGCTCGGAAGAAAGTATCGGGCCGAGGGGGAGCCCACTACTTGGGCCTCAAGCCCGAGCTTGCGGGAAAGCAGGGCGGCACGGAGAACGTGGTAATTGTTGGTGACAATCACCATGGCGCCACCCCGTCCCTGGTCTTGGGCAATAGTGGCTGAAAACTGTAGATTCTCAGCCGTTGTCGTGGCCTTTTCCTCGGCCACCACGTGCTCGGAGGGCGCGCCAGCTGCCACCAGGTAGTCCGCCATGGCGGCACCCTCAGGTCTGGACTCATCCGCTCCCTGACCGCCGGACGGAATCAGTAGTGGAGCGAGCTCTTTCTGGGCGCTGGCCCGTCGGTACACTTCCAGCCCCTTGTCGAGCCGGGAGCGCAGCAGTGGCGGCACCTTCCCGTTGATGATTTGCGAGCCTAAGATGACCACGGATGCCGGAGAGACTGTGTGTTTCATGCGCCCGTACACCATGGCATAGGCCAGGAAAACCACAAAGACCACACCAAAGTAGCTGCACAAAAAGAACAGCAACGCGGCCAGGCCAATGGCCACCGGATTAAGCGTAATCACCAGCAGTGCGGCAATAACGGGCAGTACCAACACGGCAAGGCCCGCAATTAAGGACAGCAGGTTCCCTAGGCTGCGGCCCTCTCGGCGTATCATGCGCAGGCCATTACTAATTAAGAATCCGGCCAGAACAACCACTGCAAGAGGTGTCAGGGCCACTATTCCGAGCGTGATCCACTGCGTCCACGGGAACCATTGGGCCAGCACTTGGGAGACCCCGGTCACGGCAAACCAGCAGGCCGCCACCAGGACCAGCCCGTTGCGCAGCATGCGGGCGTCCCTACGGCGAAGGTAGAGGTAGCTGCCCCCGAGGATGAGAGCCAAGATTATGGAAAACATGCCTCCAGCCTAGGGGAGCCCAGCCGCCCCCGCATGCCGCCAGGGGCGGACGTTGCGCAGCCTCATGCGCCACCGCGGCGGGGGATGTGGCCAGTGGCGCGAGGAGGGGCCGGCGTCGTACCCGTCCTAGGAAAATCCGTGTTATGAAAAGCCAAAATGTGATCTTGGCGGCGAAGACGGGACAGGCTGTGATAAGTAAGGGATGATTGAAAGGATGACTTCCCCCAAAAACACTCCCAGCCCCGCCGTCGCCCCTTCCGCGACCGCACCGAAGCGCCGTCCGGTCCGCCCGGCACAGGTTATGCCTGCCACCGAGGGCTGGGACCAGGCCAAGAACCCGGAAGGCCGGCCGCTGCTGCAGTTCAAGTCCCCGCGCGTTTCGCAGCCGCCCACACACCTGGCCGACATGACGCTGCCCGAGCGTGAGGCGAAGTTCAAGGAGATGGGCCTGCCGGCATTCCGCGCCAAGCAGCTCTCCGTGCACTACTTCCAGCACTACACCACCGATCCTGAGTTGATGAGCGATCTCCCCAAGGACCGCCGCGCCGAGATCGTGGACACCATGTTCCCGAAGCTGCTGACCGAGGTCAAACGGCTCACCACGGACAACGGCGATACCGTGAAGTTCCTGTGGCGCCTCTTCGACGGCTCGCTCGTGGAGTCCGTGCTCATGCGCTACCCCGGCCGCGTGACCCTGTGCGTGTCCAGCCAGTGCGGCTGCGGCATGAACTGCCCGTTCTGCGCCACCGGCCAGGCCGGGCTCACCCGCAACATGTCCACCGCGGAGATCCTGGACCAGATTGTTCAGGCCAACCGGGTCATCGCCGAGGGCGGGTTGGGGAACCTGCGCCGCGACGGTGGACACGACGCCGAGCGTGTCACCAACATTGTCTTCATGGGCATGGGTGAGCCGCTGGCCAACTACAAGCGTGTCATGAACGCCGTGCACCGCATGGTTGCCGATGGTCCCGAGGGCTTGGGCATGTCCGCCCGCGGCATCACGGTTTCTACCGTCGGTTTGGCCCCGGCCATCAACAAGCTGGCCCAGGAAGGCCTGGCCATCACGTTCGCGTTGTCCCTCCACGCACCGGACGACGAGCTCCGCGACGAGCTGATCCCCGTCAACGACAAGTGGAAGGTGGACGAGGTTCTTGACGCCGCGTACAACTACTACAAGGTCACCGGCCGCCGCGTCTCCATCGAGTACGCGCTGATCAAGGACATGAACGATCACCCCTGGCGTGCCGAGCTGCTGGCCAAGAAGCTCAATCAGCGCGGCCGCGGCTGGGTCCATGTGAACCCGATCCCGCTGAACCCCACCCCGGGCTCCATCTGGACCTCTTCGGAGCCGGAGGTTATGCAGGAGTTCATCGACACGCTGATCGAGAACGGTGTGCCGACTACCCTGCGCGATACCCGCGGCAAGGAAATTGACGGCGCCTGCGGCCAGCTCGCCGCAGCCGAGTAGCGCCAGCCGCCCCACTGTGGCGCGCCTGGCCTAAGCGGCACTTACCCAAGAACGACGCCGGAACTCAGGTTCCGGCGTCGTTCTTGGGTTAAGCGGTGGTTGGGTCAGGGGATTGCGCGTGCTGTGAACAGCGCCTCGACAGGGGATAAGTTGTCCACAGCAGGGGCTGGTGGGTGGCTTGTTCACATTTGGCTGTTGGCCTATGGTGTGCGGCAGCGGCATGGGTCATGCTCGGATTTCGAGGAAGGGATCCGTCATGGCTGTTGCTCCACAACAAGTGCCTGTGCCCAGGACCCTGTCCAACGCTATGGAACCACTGCCCGCGGAATGCCTTGCCTGCTTTATTCGCCGCACTGTTGTTTTCGGGTGCAGCGGCACGCTGGGCCTGGTGCAGTGTTGGGACCTGGCTCGGGAGGGGATGAACCTGCTAGTCGCGCGGATGCTCCGGCAAGGGGCCCATTGCGATTGCGAGGTGGTGACGACTATTTTTGAGCCTTGTATTTTCCAGATTCGCACCGATGACGGGTTGCTTATTCCGCCTCGTGCACTGCCGGAAGTTCGCCGCTGTTACGGGGTGAAGAACGCTGTCGAGAAACCGTGTGGAATGTGGTCACGGGTCATTCCCCACCAGGGGCCGCCTTGGAGTTAGGGACTATTTGCCCTTCTCAACGGCCACGTAGGCGGTGGTGGAACCCGGCTCAATTTCCGTGCGGCCGGCGTCCTGGATGACGGGACCGGCCGACTTGCGCGCACCCTTGCGGAACTCCTTCGCGGGCAGCTCGAGGATGCCGAGGGGGAAGCCGTCGGCCGCCCATGCTTCCGCGACGGCGGGTTTGGCCTCCAATAGCCAAGCAAAGAGCGCATGCGCTGCCTGGGCTGCCGCCTTGCCCGTGGACATTTCCAGGGATGCGTTCAACACAATGCTCAGGGACTGGGGCGGCAGCGGCTCTCCGGGAGGGAGCTGCGTGCCGGAAACCTGCAGCTTGGCCAACAGCTTGGGCAGCTCGGCGGCGGGCATGGGGGGCAGTCCGACGGCGGACGCCTCACCCGCCGTCGCCAGCACGTGGTCGGGGAAGGCTGCCAGCACCTTGGCGAACATCTTGGCGTCCGCACGCCGGACAGTCTTGCCGAAATGTCCGGATGCCCACTCCCGCCAGTCGGGGTTTTCAGGGTCGCCCAGGAAAGCCTGGACGGAAGCCAGCGCCGCTGCAGCAATGCCGTGCTGCTCGCCGGCTGGTTCCTCTCGGTCAACGAGTAAGATGATGGGCTGGATTAATTCCTGCTGGATGTGTTCGGTAAATTCACTCACACCACAAGCGTATCGCCGCCAGTTCCCTTGATCGATCGATGTGGTCATACGCTTCCTGCGCCGCGGACAAGGCACTCAAGTGCTCGATCGACCAGTCCTGGAGCGCGCGCAGAGGTTCCAGCAGTGTGCGGCCCGTGTCGGTGAGCGCATATACGACCCGAACCGGCACTTCCGGGTAAACCGTGCGGCGCACGAGCCCGTCACGCTCAAGCCTGCGCAGAGTTTGAGTCAACATCTTCTGTGAGATTCCCTCGATCCGGCGGCGCAGCTCCGAGAAGCGCGCATCGCCCTGCCCCAAGATCCCCACGATCAACACCGTCCAGCGATCGCCGATGCGGTCCAGGATCGCACGCGTCGGGCAGTCGGCCTGGTACGGGTTGCCGTGAGGCGGGGGATCAAAGCCCATGGTTACCACAAAGTGCCTTCTTCCCGATAGAGACTTGCTCTCCTATAGTAACCAGTAGTTGCAAGTAGTAGGTAGGCGCAACGTTTCAATCCACCGTTTCAACGAAAGGTATTCAATGTCCCGCATCACCATCATCGGCGGCTCCGGCTACGCCGGATCCGCCATCGTCGCAGAGGCCGCTTCCCGCGGTCACAAGGTCACTGCCTACAGTCGTTCACTGCCGGAGAAGCAAGTCCCGAACGTGAGCTACGTCCAAGGTGACGCTACAGACAAGCCCGGACTCGCCGCATTGTTTGAAGACACGGATATCGTCGTGGGCGCACTTTCTCCGCGTGGAACACTTGCCGAGAGCTATGGCGACGTGTACCGGGCCATCGCGCGTCTGGCCGACATTGCGAAGGTGCCGCTGTTCATCGTGGGCGGGTACTCGTCACTGCGGCCTGCGCCAGAGGCGCCGCGCTTCGTGAGCGACCTCAGCCACGCCCCTGCGGAGTATCACGCGGAATTGACCGCGGTTGCTGCCCTTGTTGCCGACGACCTCCCAGCCACCCCCGCAACGCTCGAGTGGGTGTTCGTGAGCCCGGCCGGAAAATTTGGTGCACACGTCCCCGGCGAGCAGCTCGGCCGTTATCGAATCGGCGGCGACGTCGCGCTGCACCCGGACAGCGGAGGGGAAATCTCCGGCGCAGACTATGCCCTCGGGTTTCTCGACGTGATCGAACAGGGCAACCACCACCGCGCGCACATCAATCTGGCGTACTGAACGGACGGGTCCTCAACTTCCCGGGCCGGCCCCGCGGCTGCCAGGCTGCCTGGACCAGGGGAGGGCATGGCCGGCTGCTGGCCGGAACATCGCACGAACTGTGGCAGGCTGGACGGTGAATGCCGCCGTCCAGCTTGCCACCAGGAGCCTGCCATGAACCGTCCGCTGACCGTTGCTGCCCGTGCCAAGGTGGCGCCCTTTGCCGTCATGGACATCCTCCAGCGGGTGGCCGATCTCCGCGCTGCCGGACGCGACGTGATTTCCCTGTGCGCCGGAGAGCCGAGCGGAGGGGCGCCCAGCGCGGTGTCGGCAGCGGCCGCAGCGCTCCACGCTGCCGGCACGCCGCTGACCTACACACCCACCCTGGGCATTTCCGGGCTGCGACAGGCCATCGCCGGGCACTACAAACGCTGGTACGGTCTGGATGTTCCCGCCCGGAATGTCGCCGTCACGACCGGATCTTCGGGTGCTTTTATGCTGGTGTTCCTTGCCGCCTTCAACCCAGGAGATAAGGTGGCGCTGGCCCGCCCCGGCTACCCCGCCTACAAAAACATCCTGACAGCCTTGGGCATTGAGGTCATCGAGCTCGACGCCGGAGCAGACTCCCGCTTCCAGCCCACCCCGGCGATCCTCGACGCGGCGGTCGCCAAACATGGTCCGCTGGCGGGTTTGATGCTGGCCTCGCCAGCCAACCCCACAGGCACCATGGTGTCCCGGGAAGAGCTGGCCGCCCTCACCGGGTGGTGCGGCGAGAACGGGGTGCGGCTGATCAGCGATGAAATTTACCACGGCATCACCTACCCAGCCCCAGGCAACCAGGATCCCAAGGGCGTGTGCGCCTGGGAACTGGACCGGTCCGGCGTCGTGATTTCCAGTTTTTCCAAGCACTGGGGGATGACGGGATGGCGGCTTGGCTGGGCGATTGTGCCCGACGACCTGCTCCAAGGCGTGGACGCGCTGGCTGGCAACGTGGCCCTGTGCCCGCCCGCGCCGGCGCAAATGGCGGCCCTTGCGGCGTTCAGTGAGCAGGCCTACGCGGAGGCCGACGCGGCTGTTGCGGAGTTCGCCCGCACCCGCGATTACGTCCTGTCCAACGTTGCGGGCCTGGGCTGGACGGATGCGGCACCGGCCGACGGCGCCTTCTACTTCTACGCCAACCTCGGCCCAGCGCTCGCAGGTTTCGCCGACTCCCGGGAATACTGCGCGGCACTGCTGGAATCCGAGGCCGTGGCGCTGGTGCCGGGCGCCGACTTTGACGGGGTTGGCGGGCTGGCCACAGTTCGCTTGAGCTTTGCCGCAGGGTACGACGCCGTCCGTGAGGCCTTGGTGCGGATCGAAAGGTTCCAAGCGGCTCAGGCAGTGTGACGCACCGGGGCGGGGTAACGCGGGTGCGGAGTAGTTATTCGGCCGGCTTCAGGTGGGTGGTGGGCACCCGGTCGCGGTCGTAGGTGATGGAATCAAAGCCGTGTGGTGCAGGCTTGTGGTCCGGCCCCAGGTTCACGAACACCACCTTTTCAATGGTGAGGATGGACTCGCGCGTGAACATGTTGCGCACTTCCGCGCGCATGGTCAGCGACGTCCGGCCAAAGTGGGTTGCGGTCAGGCCCATCTCGATGAGGTCCCCCAGGACAGCAGACGAGACGAAGTTAATTTCAGACATGTACTTTGTCACGGCCATGCCGTTGCCGAGCTGGACGATGGCATAAATTGCCGCTTCCTCGTCAATCCAGCGCAGCAGGCTGCCACCAAAAAGAGTGCCGTTGGCATTGAGGTCTTCGGGGCGGACCCATTTGCGGGTGTGGAAGGTAATATCGCCGTTGCTCATGAAGCAAACTTACCGGTGAGCAGTGCGGCTTGGGCCCGGTTTGTCGCCGGAAACACACCATGTGTTGTGCCACAGCTCCTCGGCTTGAGGGATCTGTTCCTCCAGAGACACGATCACGCGGATCGCTGTCCACAAAAGCGTTTGCTGCCCTTTTTTCCGGGACGCGGAACGGGAAGTGTGGTGCCATGGAAAGGATCAACCATGGATAACTATTGTGGCCCCGATGATGATTGGTTTGCGGGCGAGAGGGACGTAGACGAGGCTGTGGATCGACAGTTCAGACAGCTGACGAATCCGCTCGTGAAGCCTCACTACAACGAATGTCTAGTGTGCTTCTTGTTGCGAGTTGTGCCAATGCTTGAACCTTTGGGGTTCGCCATGACTCGTAGGTTTAGGGAGAATAATGCTCCGCGTGCCATCAAGCTTGGTGAGCGCTTAAAGTACCTGGGCATCAGTGGTGACGCGCAACTGCTCCAAGCCGGGGTGGTTGCCAATTCGAACATCTGGGAGGTGGAACGCTGCCCTGATTGTGGCGTTCCCGCGGGAGCACCCAATTGTTACGGCGTGCGAAAGGGATCCACTCAGCCCTGTGAACTGTGGACCTGGCGCCGATACGCCACAGCAGAACGACTAGATGACTGGTTGGACCGCCGCTACTGAGGGCGGCGCTGCCCAGGACGTCGCTGCTCAGGGTGGCGCTGCCGGGATGAAAAAGAAAGCGGCACCCGAGCTGCGCCTGATGCGCAAGCCGGGTGCCGCCGTCGAACATTCCCTGAGTGGGAACTGTTGGAAGGTTACTTGTTCAGGTGATCCACCAGAGACTCGGCGATGCCGATGTACTTGCCCGGGGTCAGATCCAGCAAGCGCTGCTGGGCGTCGGCGGACAGGCCCAAGCCGGAGACGAATTCCTGCATGCGGTTGGCGTCCACGCGGTGGCCGCGGGTCAGGTCCTTGAGACGCTCGTAAGGGTCTTCCATGCCTTCGACGCCGGCGATGGCCTCAGCGCGCATGACCATCTGGATGGCCTCGGCGAGTACTTCCCAGTTATGGTCCAGATCGTAGGCCAGAACGGCTTCGGCGGTATCCAGACGGCCCAGGCCACCCAGAACGTTGTTGATGGCCAGCAGGGAGTGACCAAAAGCGACACCGATGTTGCGCTGGCTGGAGGAGTCGGTGAGGTCACGCTGCCAACGGCTGGTGACCAGTGTTGCACCCAAAGTGTCGAGCAGGGCGTTGGAGATTTCCAGATTTGCTTCAGCGTTTTCGAAGCGGATCGGGTTGACCTTGTGCGGCATGGTCGAGGAACCCGTGGCGCCCGGAACCGGGATCTGCGCGAAGTAGCCGATGGAGATGTAGCTCCATACATCCGTGCAGAGGTTGTGCAGAATGCGGTTGAAGCGTGCCATATCGGCGTAGAGCTCGGCCTGCCAGTCGTGGGATTCAATCTGGGTGGTCAACGGGTTCCAGGTCAGGCCCAGGCCCTCGACGAAGTTCTTGGCAACGTCTTCCCAGTTGGCTTCCGGGACGGAGGCATAATGTGCGGCGTAGGTTCCGGTGGCGCCGTTGATCTTACCCAGGAATTCGGTCTTGGCAATGCGGTCCAACTGACGGGTCAGGCGGAAAGCCGTGACAGCCAGCTCCTTGCCCAAAGTGGTGGGGGTTGCGGGCTGGCCGTGCGTGCGTGAGAGCATCGGGACGGCACGGTTTTCCTCCGCCATCTCAGCGATTTTTGCTACGAGCGCGCGTGCGGCGGGAAGCCAAGCATCCTCAACGGCGCCCTTAACACCAACGGCGTAGGAGAGGTTGTTGATGTCTTCGCTGGTGCAGCCAAAGTGAACCAGCGGCTTCAGGCGCTCCAGGCCCAGTGCGGCAAGGTGGTTACCGATGAAGTACTCCACAGCCTTGACGTCGTGGACCGTAACCTTTTCAATGTCGGCCAGTTCCTTGACGGATTCTGCATCAAATTCGGTCACGATGGCGCGCAGGCCAGCCTGCTGATCTGCAGTCAACGGCTCCGTGCCGGGCAAGACGTTGTTGTTGGTCAGGTGGATAAACCACTCAACTTCAACAGCTACGCGATCGCGGTTCAGGGCAGCTTCAGAAAGGTAGTCAACCAGAGGTGCGACGGCGCTGGAGTAACGGCCATCAAGGGGCCCCAAAGCGATGCGGTCGGAGGAAGCGGCCAATGACTTGCGGCCGGAAGGGATGCGGGCTGTGGCATTTGCGGAATCAGACATGGCCTAATTCTTTCATGAACCGCCAATTCCTCCACAGTGGGGGCTCCCATCTGGACAAGCCACAATCCGGGGCAGCGGTGTGGTGCGAACTTTAGCTGGCATTCTAGGGTGGCTTTCAGAGCGGTGTCACGAGCACGTGCTAGGGAAGGTGGTGCAGCACATGGCAGGAGAAGGAGCCTTCCAAGCCGCTGCTGGACCACGCTTTGGGCCGGCACCAGAAGCCGTAGCTGCCATGGCCCTGCGGCTCGCTGGAATCTGCCAGGAAATGGCGTCCTTGCGGTTGCAATTGGCCCAGGTAACACTGGTGAACTGGAAATCCCCGGCCGCTGCTGCCTTCCGAGAGGAGCTTGCCGAACGAGATCTAGTTATGACCGCCGCTATTCGTGCCATTGAAAGAGCAGTTACTGAGGTCGACGCCTATGGGCGTTTTCTAAGCAGCAAACCCAGCAACCTCATTACTCCAACGGAATGCCTAAACCCAGCTTTTCAGTGGCAGCCTCGCCCAGCCTATGGTGGCACGGCGGGAGGGCCGTTTCAGTGGTGAACCATATTATGGCAAAGGGGCTGACATGAGCGACTGGCGAGGGGATGGGACCGAGTTCACCGTTGCGGGCGGCCTCAACTCCATCAGTTACGTGCTGGAGGAGATCGCGGCTGCCGGACACGCGGTGGGCATGCTGTCCGAGCGTATGGGTCAGCTTATTGACACCCTCGAGTCTGAAGGTAACTGGCTAAGCCGAGCCGCGGTAGGGGCACTGCCTTATCCCTACGGTCCGCTGGCCGCCGTACGTAACGCGGTGTGGATTGCTGGGCGGGGAAAAGAGGAGATAGCTAACTTCGCCCAAAAAGCACGCCGGGCAGGTGAAAACTATGCGGATGTTGAAGCCCGCAATGCTGCGCTCATAGCCCGGATAAATCGACTTTCTGCCCTTCACAAGGGTTTGAACACCTGGCTTCTGGGTCCGTTGGCGCCCCTCCAGTTTATCTTCGATGCGGCAGCATTGTCGCGGCAACCAGGCATGGGGCTGCGCGACTTGACGGAAAAGATACTCAATGACGGTGGTGCTTACGGGGCAGGTCTGCTGGGTCCAGGCGCCGGGGTGTTGTATCTGCTGTCCCAGCTCCGCAGGCAGAACCTCGGCGCCTCAGGTGTCCAGCCAGCATTCATGCTTCGGAAGGCCTTTGATGGAACGGGACTGGCTCGGCCAGGCCAGGTGGCGGTTCGGGCGGTTCCGGTACGGGACTGGGACCCCACAGACCCCTACTACCCGCCGGGCCACGCATCGTACGCAGACGGTGTGCCATGGAAAGTGGAAGCCAGTATTGAGGGCCTTTTGGCTGGCACTGCCGATGCCTACAAATACCCGCCTGGGTCCATCGGGGTAGTACGGATTGAACGTCCCGACGGCAGCAACGCGTGGATAGTGCACCTTCCCGGAACTGAAGACTGGTCCACGGTTGACAGTAAAAATCCCTTTGACATGGAAGGTAATTTGGAGGGCTTGACGGCGGCCCAGCGAGAAGCTTTCCAGCAGCAGGAAGTGGTGGTGCAAGAACTTATTAAGGAAGCGCTGCGAGCCTCAGGTGCTTTACCGGGAGATGACGTGCTCCTCACCGGGCACAGTGGCGGCGGCATCCACGCTGCTGCGGCAGCGGCAGATCCGGCATTCTTGACGGAAGTCAATGTGAAGATGATTATTATTGCCGGATCCCCGGCCAAAAACGCCGCCGTCCATGAGGGGACGTCGGTGCTAGATCTACAGAATGAGCACGACATCGTCACTGCCGCCGACTTTGGCCCACCAGCGGCGGCACCCAATTGGGTGACAGCGACATCGCACCGCCCGCCCTCGGGGAATGGCTCGGATTTGGGCGAAGTGATACAGGAAGCTCACGCCATAGAGAACTACCTAAAGGATGCTGCCACGCTTGATCAGTCTCAGGACCCTGCGGTCGAAGAATCCCGGGAGATCCTCAGAACAATTATGGGAGCCGGGGGCGCAGGTGCGGCTGTCGCCGGGACCAAGTGGGTGTATCAGGGGAGCGACGTCAACTCTCAGCCTGAAACCAAAGCTCAACCCAAATCCAAACCCAATCCAACGATCGATCGTGCCAAGAAGGCAGGCATGGGCGGATCGTTCAACACTGGCACTCGCCAGCAACCGCTGATTCCTAGCGTCGGGACTTCGATTTTCCCAAGTTCCCCGTCAGCAAGGAAACAACGCTGATGATCAAGGCGGCCAGAATGGCTGTCCAGAAGAAGTTATCAATGGTGAACTGCACCGGTGTGTAACTGCTGAGCCAGGCCGTCAGTGACAACATGGCAGCATTGATAACGATGGTGAACAAGCCCAGAGTCAAGATGGTCACTGGCAGCGACAGTAACTTCACAATCGGTTTCACCAAGGCATTGACCACACCAAAAACCAAACCAATAAACAAATATCCCAACGCCGTGTTGACGGTATCGGCCGTGCCTGATCGTCCGCCCAGATTGGAATCGAGAACTGACGTGGAGGCAATCTGCATGCCGGGCAGGATCCAGCTGGCGATCCACAGGGCAACGGCATTGATCACAACTTGAATGACGATTCTTCGCATGGCTCCATAGTTCCACAGTCCAGCGTCTGTGGCATGCGTCAACCATCCACACTTCACCCCCGGGTCTCGCTCCGCTCGCCCGGGGCCCCTCGACCATTAGCGCCTAATGTCCTCCCCGGGTCTCGCTCCGCTCGCCCGGGGCCCCTCGACCATTAGCGCCTAATGTCCTCCCCGGGTCTCGCTCCGCTCGCCCGGGGCCCCTCGGCCATTAGGCTTAGCTCATGACCGAGATTAATAGTCCTGCAAAGTCAGCTGTACGGCCCCGTCCTGCGGTGGACCGCTTGCCAAAGTATGTTGCGGGGAAGCCGCCGGTGGATATCCCCGGTTTGGAAAGCTTCAAATTGTCGTCCAACGAGAATCCCCTGGGTCCCGTTCCGGCCGTTATGGAAGTCTTGCGTAATGCGGTGGATATACACCGGTATCCGGACTCGGGCAGCGCCCGCTTGTGCGCAGCCCTCGGCGAGTTCCTTGACGTGCCAGCGAGTGACATTGTTCCCGGTGCTGGAAGCCTCGGCGCACTGAACCAGATTCTGGCGGCCTTCGCAGGCCAGAATGACAACGGCGTCCAGGATGAGGTCCTCTACGCTTGGCGTTCATTCGAGGCTTACCCCATCTGTGTAGGTCTCGCGGGAGCAAAAAGTGTCCAGATTCCAGTACGCGCCGATGGCAGCCACGACCTACACGCCATGGCCGCCGCTGTCACGGAGAACACGAAGGTGGTGCTGCTGTGCACCCCGAACAATCCGACAGGGCCGGCCCTGGGCGCCGCGGAAACCGAAGAGTTCATCCGAACCGTTCCACGCGACGTAGTCGTTGTTATTGATGAGGCCTACCAAGAATTCGTACGGGCAGGGGACGCTGTCAATGGCGTGGATCTCTACCGCAAGTACCCCAACGTCATGGTCCTGCGGACATTCTCCAAGGCGCATGGACTGGCCGGCTTGCGCGTTGGATACTCGCTCTCGCAGCCCGAGATCACCCCGCATGTGCGCGCAGCAGCGACACCGTTTGCTGTCTCTGGAATCGGGGAGTCGGCCGCGATCGCCTCGATGGAAAACTACAGCCAAGTTGTGGAAAGAGTACAAAGTCTGGTGGATGAACGCAATCGCGTTATGGCTGGTCTGAAGGATCTGGGCTGGGACATTCCAGACGCCCAAGGTAACTTTGTGTGGCTGGCACTGGGAAGCAACAGCCAAGAATTTGCGGCGTTGGCGCAGAGCCAAGCGCTCTCGGTGCGTGCCTTTGGCGATGAAGGCGTCCGGGTCAGCATCGGCGAGGTGGCGGCGAACACCCGATTCCTTGAAATCTGTGCGTCCTATACAAAAGAGCCACGACGTTCCTAGCGGTTAACAAAGGCAGTATTTGCCGGGCTGTACCGATACAGTTGTAAATCGAAAACGTATATATATGCGCACCATGGAATACATTCCGTAAGCGGCATATATCGGTACCAACGAGTCGACGCGGGGCGGTTGAAGTCCTGGGATTCGGCAGACGAGGAGACAGCATGGGCGCCGCCCAGCAAGCTGACACAGGCACATCAGAAACAGGTGCCCAGGCATCGACGCGCCCGCAGGCAGGAAACCAGGCAGGAAGCCAAGCAACTGTCCAACCGCCGGTCCCAGCAGGGGAATCCGCAGGCGTGCTGCGCAACACCGGAGTTGGCCCGGATGAGGCGGTCCAGCTCCTTGATGAGCATGGCGGCGCCCATCACGATGCCACCTTCAGTCCGTACATCGAGAGGCTGGACCCGGAAGTTCTGCGTGGTTTCTACCGCGACATGGCTACCGTGCGTCGCTTCGACACCGAAGCTACGGCACTTCAGAGGCAAGGCGAACTTGCCATGTGGGTCCCTGTTATCGGTCAGGAAGCTGCGCAAATTGGTTCCGGCAGCGCCTTGAACAAGGCCGACTACGCGTTCCCCACCTACCGTGAACACGGCGTAGCATTGACGCGTGGCTTGGATCTGGCAGATCTACTCAAACTTTTCCGTGGCGTGACCAATGGCGGCTGGGATCCTCGCGAGACCAACTTCCACCTCTACACGCTGGTCTTGGCTGCGCAGACGCTGCACGCCGTGGGGTACGCCATGGGAATCTCACGCGATCTGGTGGCCGACCCCACCACCGAGCCAGCCGCCGTCGTAGCTTACTTTGGTGACGGGGCCAGCAGCGAGGGTGACGTCCACGAGTCCATGGTCTTCGCCGCTTCCTACGACGCCCCCGTGGTGTTCTTCTGCCAGAACAACAACTGGGCCATCTCCGTCCCGTTTGAAGTTCAGTCCAAGGTTCCGCTGGTCAACCGTGCCGCAGGGTACGGGATTCCCGGTATTCGCGTTGACGGCAATGACGTTTTGGCCGTGTACGCCGTGACCCAGTGGGCGCTCGATCATGCCCGCAACGGCCACGGCCCTGTATTCATCGAGGCCTCCACCTACCGCGTCGGCGCGCACACCACGGCGGATGATCCCACCAAGTACCGGATGAGTGCCGAAGAAGAGCTGTGGAAAACACGGGATCCGCTGGCACGTCTGGAAACCTACCTACGCGCCGAGAACTTGGCCGATGACGCCTTCTTTGCGCAGGTGAAGAACGACGGCGACGAGCTGGCTGCCCATGTACGTCGCGCCACGCTGGCGTTGGGTGGCGCGGATATCCGCCACAAGTTCGCCACGGTTTACGCCGAGGCCCACCCGCTCGTGGCCGAGGAATTGGCCTGGTTTGAAAACTATGAGGCGTCCTTTGCTGACGTTGACACTGACAACGGACAAGGCGGTGCCGCATGAACACAATGACCATTGCCAAGGCCATCAATGAAGGCCTCCGCGCCACGCTTAGCAAGGACCCCAAGAGCTTCCTCATGGGTGAGGATATTGGTGCTCTCGGCGGCGTTTACCGCATCACCGAAGGTCTGCAAAAGGAATTTGGCACCCACCGCGTCATGGACACCCCGCTGGCCGAATCCGGGATTATCGGTACGGCACTGGGCATGGCACTGCGCGGACACCGCCCCATCTGCGAGATCCAGTTCGACGGCTTTGTGTTCCCGGCCTTCAACCAGATCACCACACAGCTGGCCAAGATCCGGACCCGCTCCGACGGCCAACTCAGCGCCCCTGTGGTCATCCGCATTCCCTACGGCGGTGGCATCGGCTCCATTGAGCACCACTCCGAATCCCCGGAAGCTCTCTTTGCTCACACGGCGGGACTGCGCATCATCACCCCGTCCAACGCCAACGACGCCTACTGGATGATCCAGCAAGCCGTTGAATGCAAAGATCCCGTGATCGTCTTTGAACCCAAGCGCCGCTACTGGTCCAAGGGTGAAGTGGACACCGAGAACAGCCCGGGCGATCCGTTCAAGGCCCATGTGGTGCGTGAAGGTACTGATGCGACCTTGGTGGCTTACGGCCCACTGGTCCCGGTGGCTTTGGCAGCCGCCAACGCCGCTGCCGAAGACGGACACAGCGTGGAAGTCATTGACCTGCGTTCCATCTCACCGATCGACTTTGACACCGTTGAAGCCTCCGTCAACAAGACCGGACGTTTGGTAGTGGCCCACGAGGCCCCCACCTTCGGCGGCATTGGCGGCGAAATCGCCTCGCGCATCAGCGAACGCTGCTTCTACTCGTTGGAGGCCCCGGCCATCCGCGTCGGTGGATTCCACATGCCCTACCCCATAGCCCGCGTGGAAGAGCACTACCTGCCGGACATTGACCGCATGCTGGAGGCGTTGGAACTCGCCTTCGCATACTAGGAAGGCCCACCATGTCTACCCTGAACTTCTTCAAGCTGCCCGACGTCGGCGAGGGCCTGACCGAGGCCGAGATCGTCTCCTGGAAGGTCAAGTTGGGCGATGTTGTCGCCGTCAATGATGTCCTCGTGGAGATTGAAACAGCCAAGTCACTGGTGGAACTACCCTCGCCCTACGCCGGCCTAGTGGCTCAGCTGATGGTTGCTGAGGGTGAAACGGTGGATGTGGGAACGCCCATCATCGCCATCGGTTCCGACGTTTCGGGGGCTGCCGGGCCTGCGCCTGTTCCTCAGGCCCCCGCCGCACCTGAGGAAGAAGCGCCCAAGCCGCTGGTTGGTTCTGGCCCCAAGGCCGACGCCGTCAAGCGCCGACCGCGGATCAGCTCACCCGCCGCCGTGCCCACCCGAGCAGCCGCCCCAGCGCCAGTTGCGCCTGTTGCCTCTGTTGTTACTCCGGTGGAGCCGGCCTCAGTCGCTCCTGCCGCACCGCAGGCAACTGCGCCCGCAACGCCCGCCGTAACGAGCGCACCTACGCAAGAGACGGCGTCGAGCATCATCACTAAAGCGGCAGCAACAGCTGGCCGCATGGTGGCACGGGCTAACCGCGCGCTGGCCAAGCCGCCGGTCCGCAAGGCCGCTAAGGACATGGGCATCGACCTGAACGAGGTTTCCGCCACCGGGCTGCGCGGCGAGGTCACTAAAAAGGACCTCCTCAGCTACCAGGACCAGCGCACAGCCGAGCACGACGGCGCCGGAACGTTCTGGGCGCCCGCCACTGGCACCGGGCTCGAGGATGATCCGCGCATTGAACGGATCAAGGTCAAGGGGGTGCGCAAGGCAACGGCCAAGGCCATGGTTGAGAGTGCTTTTTCCGCGCCGCACGTGAGCATTTTTGTTGACGTTGACGCGTCGCGCACCATGGAATTCGTCAAGCGGCTGAAGGTCTCACGCGACTTCGAGGGCATCAAGGTTTCGCCACTGCTGATCCTAGCCAAGGCCGTGATTTGGGCTGCAGCGCGTAACCCCTCCGTCAACGCGACGTGGACCGGTGAAGAGATCATCATCAAGCACTTCATGAATCTAGGCATTGCCGCCGCCACCCCGCGCGGACTCATGGTGCCGAACATCAAGGATGCGCAGAACCTCTCATTGAAGGAACTGGCCATTGCGCTAAACTCTCTCGCCACGACGGCTCGGGCCGGTAAGACGTCGCCGGCTGACATGCGCGGAGGCTCACTGACCGTCACCAACATCGGCGCGCTGGGCATCGATACCGGAACGCCCATCATCAACCCGGGTGAGGTTGCGATCGTTGCGTTCGGTACCATCAAGCAAAAGCCGTGGGTACTGGACGGGGAAGTCATCCCGCGCTGGATCACAACACTGGGCGGATCCTTCGATCACCGCGTAGTGGACGGAGACCTGTCGGCGCGCTTCATGGCTGACGTTGCCGCCATTATGGAAGAGCCCGCGCTACTGCTGGACTAGCCGCTACGTAAAAGCGCTGGTGCTTGACGTTTTCGCTATGGTTCAAACCACCGCGAAACCGTCAAACGCCAGCGCTTTTTGTGTTTTTGCTGCTCCGCTGCGCTGCTACTACGCTGCTACTACGCTGCTACTGCACAGCCACTACACCGCCGCGATGGCCTCGGCCAAAACCGGGGCCAGTCGCTTGACACCTTCGCGCAAAGTTTCGGGAGGTACGGCGCTGAAAGCCAAGCGCAGCTTGTTACTGGGACCGGCCGTGGCGGTGAATGCGGCGCCCGGAACAAAAACAACTCCGGCAGCGATCCCTTGATGCAGCAACGGGTACGTGTCGATGCCCTCGGGCAGGGTCAACCAAACAAAGAAGCCACCCTCGGGGCGGGTCCATGAGACGCCTTCTGGCATGAATTCTTCCAATGCCGCCAGCAGTGCGGCGCATCGTTCGGCATACAGGGCGCGGTAGGTGCTGATCTGTCCCTGCCAGTCGTAGTTGGCTAGGTAGTCACTCACCAAGAGCTGGTTGAAGGTGGGTGGGCACAGGGTCACGGCCTCGCTGGCCAGGTAGTAGCGCTGCTTGAGGTGGGCCGGAACCAGTGCCCAGCCAATGCGCAGTCCCGGGGCGAAGATTTTGGAGAACGAGCCAAGGTACAGCACGTCGTCTGGGTTGGCCGCGCGCAGGGGCTCCGGCAGAACGCCGTCGAACTTCAGGAGACCATAGGGGTTGTCCTCCAGCACCAAAATATTCGATTCGCGGCATATGTCCACGATCTCTTGACGGCGCTCCGGAGCCAGCATGACGCCCGAGGGGTTGTTGAAGTTGGGGATGGTGTAGAGCAGTTTGATGGTCTTGCCAGCAGCCTGCAACGCTGAGATCCGCTCACGCAGCAATGACGGAATGATGCCCTGCTCGTCGCCAATGACCGGCTGGACATCAACTTCATAGGCTTCGAAGGTGTTCAGGGCGCCCACATACGTAGGGTCCTCGAGTAGAATCACGTCGCCGGGATTGCAGAAAACTTTTGCAGCTACGTCCTGCGCGGACTGTGAACCCGCGGTGATGACCACATTCTCAGGATCCGCATCCAAAATGCCCTCAGCGGCCATGACCTGGCAAATCTGGGTTCGGAGCTCCAGCGTCCCCTGACCGCCGCCATACTGCAGCGCTTCCAAGCCGTGCTCGGCAATGATGGACGCGGCGGTGGCAGCCAGCCTCTCCAGAGGCAACGACTGCAGGTATGGGTTTCCGCCGGCCAGGGAGACAAGTCCGGGCTGCATGGAAATCTCAAAAACATCGCGCACGGCCGACTGCTTGATATTGGCAGCCCGCGCCGAGAGCAGCACCTCGTGTCGGTGCGGCGGGACAGGTTGGCTTTCCGCGCTGGCCCGGTTCAAGGCATCGACGGCTTCTTCGGACAGGGATTCGGCGGCGGCGTTGGCGCTCGAGGCTGGAGTATTCACGTGCTCAGGATATAACCAAAGTTGCTAAATAGGCATCAAAAGTTTTTCAAACTGGTGGGCTATTTCAAACTCAACGCTTCGCTCAACGTCTTCCCGTTGATAGTTATGGCCACGGGCGTGCCTGCTGCCTGCTGTGCCGTGAGTAGTAGCTGCTGTTCCAAGCGGGGAATGTCGCATTCGCCAGCCAGACTCATGGTGCCACTCAAATGTGCCGTGACGGTGGTTCCGGTCCTGTCAACAGAGTCTACGCTGAGCCGGGAATCTGAGAGTGCGTTCCGGAGGCCCGACTGGCCAATGTGCGCCGCATGGTTGCTGAGCAGTGTTCGCAGGGCGCCTTCTATAGGGTCGGTGTAGGTGATGGTTTGGCTGGAGACCGCCACGGCGCTGTCCCCGCAGCCCACCATGGGTCCGGAAATTCCGGCGTCCCCTTCGGCAATGAAGAACAGGGTCACCGAAGCCGAAGTAGGTATGACGGTGGGTGCGGGCTGGTCCGACGGCGGAGGCTGGCTTGCGCTCGCCCCGCCACTAGGTGTTGTGGCTGGCAGTGTTGTGGTGGTGCTTGGTGCGGTGGCCCCTGGCACCGCCGATGTTGGAGCGGGTGGTGTTGGAACGGGCGATGTTACAGCCGTGGAAGGCATTGGTGATGTTGTTGGGTTGCTCGGATGGGTGGAGCAGCTGCCCAGAATGAAGGCCGCGCCGGTTAGCAGTGCCAAGAATGAAATTCTGCCGGTGCTACGCATGGCTGCCTCCGTATGTTCATTCAGGCGACCGCATGGTGTGGCCGCATGTCCCAGTTAACCTAAGCTATGGCCGAATGTGGTGGCGCGAAAGGGTGGCGGGGCAAAGGGTGTTCAACCGTGATCACATCGCCGCACGGTCACGGTGCCATTCACTATTGTCACGGGGTGTCCAGCATTGATGCGATTGTTACTCGGTGGTTGCACTCTTTTGTTGGGCCAGCCAGGCGGTGATGTCTTGGCGGCGGATTCGCCGATGCGAGCCGCGGTACTCAGCGGCGATCTCGCCACGGTCGGTGAGGTTACGCAAAAAGGTGTGGGAGATGCCAGCCAACTCGGCAGCTTGGGAGGTGGTGAGCAGATCCGCGATGCTAGCCACTGACACGGCGTCCCCGCGGGAGAGCCGCTGTAGGACATCGAGCACTGCCTCCCGGGCGCCGGCGTCGAGGCGGTGTGCGGTCCCGTCCACGAACACTGTGACGTCATCGCTGTCCGCAAGGGTGCGCGCCAGCGAGGCTTGTTGTGCCGGTTCTAGCGGGGACGTAATTTTGGGAGCGTGGAAGGTCATGCAACACATGCTAGCCCGGACTGTAGGGTGTGATCCATGACGCAAATAATCCGCACCGCGGTCCTCGGTTACGGCTTGGCGGGAAGTGTCTTCCACGCCCCTCCCATTGCGGCTCTGGAACAGTTCAGTCTGGATGTCATTGTGACCTCGGATCCAGCGCGTCAGGTCGCGGCGCAGTTGGCATACCCCGGGGCCCGCATACTCTCTCGCGACGAATGGGAGAGGGACGCCAGCTATGGTGAGCTTGACCTAGTGGTAGTGGGAACTCCACCGGCCACCCACGCGCCTTTGGCGGCCAAAGCACTAGGTGCCGGATGCGCCGTGGTGGTGGACAAGCCGTTTGCGCTCTCCAGTGTGGAAGGTGAGGCCTTGATCGATCTGGCGCAGGAGAAGGGCCAACTCCTCACCACGTACCAGAATCGGCGGTGGGACGGGGAGTACCTGACCCTGCAGAACTTACTTGCCGAGGGTGCACTGGGTGAGGTTCGGCGCTTTGAATCCCGGCTTGAGCGCTGGCAGCCCACCATTACCAAGGCGTGGAAGGCGCAGGCCACTGTGAAGGACGGTGGCGGGATCTTGTTCGATTTGGGCTCACATCTCATTGACCAGGCGCTGCAGCTCTTTGGTCCCGTGACTCGTGTGCATGGAGAACTGGCCGCACGCCGTCCAGCGGAACTGGCGGAAGACGATGCCTTCGTGGCCTTGGAACATACCAGCGGGGTGATCTCGCACTTGTGGATGAACCTCAACGCCACCCACAAGGGGCCGCGGTTGCGCGTTTCGGGCTCCAATGCGGCCTATATCAAGCAGGATGGGGACATGCAAGAAGCTCAGATTCAGGCTGGTGTGCTCCCCACCGACCCTCAGTACGGCGTGGAATCCCCGGAACAATGGGGCACTTTGTGGCGGGACGGGCGGAGCAGCGCCGTACCAACGGTGCCGGGTAATTTTTCACGTTTCCACGAGCTCCTCGCCGAAGCAATTCTCCATGGTGGTCCGGTCCCAGTGGATCCAGCCGATTCCGTGGAAGGGTTGCGAATTATCGAAGCAGTTCGTCGTACCGCCTCGTAAGCTAGGACGCCACGTAGGCTAGGACAGAAAAATAGGCCAGCAAGAGGCAGTATTACCGGAAAGGCAGCTCGATTGTGAGTTTCGAAGAAGCCAAGGCGCAGGTAACGCCGGTGCACGGCAGCGCGGCATTGGCTGAGCCGAGCATCAATGTCCGGCATCGATGGACGGCCTCGATCGTGCTGGTCAACGTGGGTATCAATGCCGCGTTCTTCGGCCCCATCCAGGTTCTGCTGGGACAGCAGGCCATGCATTTCAACGCCGATGAGAAGGAAGGCATTCTGGCCCTGGTGACGGGCGCCGGTGCCGCGGTTTCCTTGGTGGCGAATCCGCTGTTCGGGACGTTCAGCGACAGGACCACCTCACGGTTTGGCCGGCGGGTGCCTTGGGTTTTTATCGGTGCACTCTTGGGCACCATTGGCCTCGTGGGATTGGCAGGAGCACCGGGCGTCGCGGCCATGACACTGCTCTGGTGCTTGGTGCAACTAGGTTGCAACGGGGCGCTCGCAGCCACCACGGCCGCCATCCCGGACCAGGTTCCCGTACGTCAGCGTGGCAGTATTGGTGGCTTGGCATCCATGGGAACCGTGTTGGGTATCCTCATGGGCGCAGCCATTGGCGCCGTGGTTTCCGGGAACTTCTCACTGGGCTTCATCATCTGTGCCGTAGGCCTGGTGGTGGGCATGGTGCCGTACTTGTTCTTCGCCAACGACCCCGTGCTGGATGCAAAGGATAAACCCGCGTTCACATGGTTGAACTTCGTGTCCGGGTTCTGGATCTCGCCCCGGCTTTACCCTGACTTCGCCTGGGCCTGGATTACCCGCTTCCTGGTCAATGTGGGCAATCATCTAGTTACGCTCTATCTGCTGTTTTTCCTCACCGACTCCGTGCGCCACGAGGATCCGGCCTTCGGTGTCTTGGTGCTCACCGGAATTTACGCAGTCTTGACGCTGATCACTGCCGTGATTGGCGGGCGCTGGACCGACAAGGTGGGTAAGCGCAAGCCCTTTGTCATTGCTTCATCGGCGATTATCGCCTTGGCCGCATTGATTCTGGCGTTCTTCCCCACCTGGATCGGGGCACTTTCCGGAGCCGCAGTTCTGGGCATTGGTTACGGCGTGTATTTGGCAGTGGATTTCGCTCTTCTCACCCAGGTACTGCCGTCGTCCGCCAACCGGGGGAAGGATATGGGCGTCATCAATGTGGCGAACTCACTGCCGCAGGTCATTGCGCCCATCATCGCGTGGCCGCTGGTCACTCTCCTTGGTGGCTATGTGACTCTCTATGTGGCAGCCGCCGTGATCGGACTGCTTGGTGCGGTATTTGTCGTCAAGATCAAGGGTGTCGACTAGAGGAAGCGCATCGAGTGACACAGAATCTAGTGACACAGTGTCGTTAAGACCTTGACAGAGTGTCACTATCTTTGATTAGCTAAGGTTACCTTTACCTAATTACGGAGTTTGCCATGTCTGCACCCGCAGTTGAATCCGTCCTTTCCGAGACCCCTGCCGCCCTGTCGGAGGAGCTCAAGACCCACACCGCGGCGGCACACTCGGCAGCTGAGGATTCCTCCTTCGTGGCAGAGCTGATGGGTGGCACCTTGGATGCTGCGGCATTGGTCATCCTGCTGGACCAGAGCCTGGTCATTTACAGCGCCTTGGAGAATGCATTGGCAGCACATGCTGACCACCCCCAGCTGGGCGCCTTCATCGATCCCAAGCTTGCCCGCGTGGCAGCCTTGGAGGCCGATATGGCATTCCATCATGGCGCCGACTGGGAAGCTCAGCTTGCGGATGGCCGGATCGAAATTGTGCCGGCCACCCGCGCCTACGCCGATGCTCTGGAAAACTTGGGCGCCGAGTCCATCGAGTTCCTGTTGGCCCACCACTACGTGCGCTACATGGGCGATCTTTCCGGCGGTCAGATCATCCAGCGCCTCGTTCAGCGCCACTACGGCATTGCCGATGAGGGCCTGAACTTCTACACCTTCCCCGAGATCGAGAAGCCCAAGCCCTACAAGGATGGCTACCGGAACCTCATGGACACCACCGATTTCACCCGCGAGCAAAAGGACACCATCTTGGCCCATGCTGCGGATTCCTTTGAGCTCAACCGTGCTGTTTTCGTGGACCTGGGCGCTGCCCGTAAGGCCGCTGCCTGAGCACTCCTAGAGCCTAAAAACCTTTGGCCCTCTTGGGGGTTTGGCCCTCTTTGGGGAAGAACGACGGCGGCAGCTCAGTGCCGCCGGCGTTCTTCCCTAACGCCGCTGGTCGCGAGATACCGGCTGCTGGCTAATAGCTAGCTGCCCGTTCCTAGCGGCGAGTAACTAGCAGTGAGTTTCTAGCGGCGGGGCAAAACCACGGTGCGACCCGTGACGGGGTGGGCCATGACATCGATCCCGTACTGATAGACACGGCTGAGTAGTTCCTCCGTCAGTACCTCTTCCGGGGTGCCTAGGGCGGCCAGTTGACCCTGCTCTAGAACAGCCACCTTGTCGGCGTAGCCGGCGGCTAGGTTCAGATCGTGGAGTACCACCACGACGGCGCGGCCAGCCGCGGCCCTGGTCCTGGCCACTTGCAGAACCAGCTCCTGGTGCCGCAGATCGAGCGCCGCGGTGGGCTCATCGAGCATGAGCACCCCGGTGTCCTGAGCGAGTACCCGGGACAAAGCCACGCGGGCCTTTTCGCCGCCGGAAAGGTAGGAAAAACGTCGTCCGGCAAAGTGAGTCACATCCGTTGCCGCCATGGCAGCGGAGACAAGTTCGTCGTCGTGCGTGGATGCTGCGGTGTTGGACCAGGGCGCACGGCCCATCTGAACCACCTCGAGCACATTAAAGGGGAAGCTGAGTTGAACCTGCTGCAACAGCACGGCTCGACGCAGCGCCAACTCCTCCGCCCGCCAGTGCTGCAGCGGCTGGCCGGAGAGCTCAATCTGGCCACTTTTCAGCTCAATATCACCGGCCATGGCGGCCAAGAGGGTGGACTTCCCGGCGCCATTGGGGCCCACAAGGGCTAGCACCTCGCCTGCTATTACGGGCAGGGTGACATCGCTGAGCACCCTCTTGCCGCCCAGCTCCACGGACACTCCGGCGCAGGAAACGGCCGTGTCGCCCGGTGACATGGGCTCGGGAACCTCAGTTGGCGGGGCGCGAAAAACGTCGAGCAGACTCATGCCCAGCCTCCCTGTTCGTTGCGGGTCCGGCGCAGTAGCCAGAAGAAGAAAGGTCCGCCGATGAGCGCGGTCAACATGCCCAAGGGGAGGTCAGAGTAGGTGACCAGCGTGCGGGCGGCCAGATCGGCCAGCAGTACCAGTAAGGCGCCGCCCAATGCGCTGGCTGGTAAGAGTAGTTTGTGTCCCGGGCCAACCACGATCCGGAGCAGGTGCGGCACTACTAGTCCCACGAAGCTGACGATTCCGGTGAAGGCGACGCCCGCGCCCACCAGCAGGGCTACGGTGACGATCATGCCCATACGCAGGCGCTCCACGTTGACACCCAAATGCCGGGCCGAGCGTTCCCCCAGTGCCAGCAAGTCCAATTTTCCTGCCGCCAAAAAGGCCATGAAGAGGCCCGCTACCAAGAGAGGCAGCACGGAAAAGACGCTGATCCAGCCAGCACCGTTGAGGCTGCCCAGCTGCCAGAAAATCAATTGATCGCGGGCATTGGGGTCGGCGACGTAGGTGTAGAAGGCGATCATGGCGAACGTGAAAGCGTTGACCGCGATGCCTGTCAGTACCAAAGTGACCACTTCCGTGCGGCCTTTGCTGCGCGAAAGGCTGTACACCAGAAGCGTGGTGATGAGTCCGCCCGCGAACGCGAAGATGGCCACAACCCAGTTTCCGTGGGCCGCTACGCCGGTCACAATGGCGGTGCTGGCACCAACGGCCGCGCCGGAGGACACGCCCACCACAGCAGGTTCGGCCAAGGGGTTACCAAAGACGCCCTGCATGACGGTGCCCGAGCAGGCCAGTGCTGCCCCGACAATCATGGCAAGAACGACGCGCGGAAAGCGCACCGACCAGAGCGTTTCGTAACCACGTGCATGTTCCGGAAGCGGCGCGGCGCCAACGGGTGCGCGCAGACCGGTGCCAAAATAATCCAGCCAGCCCTGCAACCAGTTATTGATGCCGTGAAGAATACTACCAATGACCTCCATGGGGGCAACGTGTAGTTGACCCGTTCCGGCGGCGATGACGGCCGTAATGGCTAAGGCTACCGATAGCCCGCCCAAAATGAGACGGTCCTTGGTGGTGCGGCGGGAAGGATTGGCGGGCTTGGTGCTTTTAGTGCTTTTAGTGCTTTTGGTGCTTTTGCGACGGGCGCTCTTGGGCAGCGTGGCTGCGTTGTTCGCCGTCGCTTCAGCTGCTGTGCCGCCTGTTGCCGTGGCATCTGTCGAATCTGTGGTGCGGGATGAGGCTGTAGTGCTCATTCGGGGAGCCCATGAACAGCTTTAGCCAAAGCCTTGATGATTTGGCCTGACCGCGGGCCGAAGCTCAGGAGGGTTCCGTCGGCGACGTCAACCACGCGGTGGTTGGCCCCGGCGGGCGTCTGGCCAATACCCTGGATCTTGAAGAGCCCCTCTGGGCCACCAACGCTTTCGAGTCCGCCGGACATCAGTAGCAGCACGTCCGGGGCGGCCTTGATCAGTGCCTCCGAGGTTAGTTGGGTGAAGGGGAGCTTCAAACCAATGTCTGTTCCGACGTCGACGGCGCCGGCTGCCTTGATGATGTCATCGGCACCGGAACCGGGCCCCGCCATGAGATAGACACCGGCGGTGCCTCGGACGTACAGGAAAGCAATGCGTACCGGGTTGGCGTCTTGGGGAACCATGCTGAGCGTGGAGACCATGTCAGCGCCCACCAGTTTATTGAGTTCGACGGCCGCTTCGGGCACACCCAAGGCGCCAGCTACCGCGCTGATCTGGTGGCTGATCCCGTTCATGGTGCGGGCGGAGTCAAAGAAGATCACGGGGATACCCACAGCGCGCAGTTGTTCCTGGACTTCCACCGGACCAATGGTGGTGTCAGTCAGAACCACGCTGGGGTTCAGGGCTGTGATGGCCTCGGCGTTGAGGTCATGACCCATGGGAGTGACAAGCGTGGCGTTTGCGGCTTCGGGGAAGTCTGCAGCGCGGTCGCGACCAATGACATTGGCGCCCAGACCCAGGCCATGCACGATCTCCGTCAGTGTGCCATGTAGGTCGATGGTGACGATACGGCTGACATCGGTGACAGTGACTTCTTCATCGTCGCAGGAAATCACGGTGGTAGGCAGGGCTGGAGTTGGTGGTGTAGCCACGATCGGAAGGGTGATCCCGGAGGTATCAGCGGTGGCGGGGCCGGTGGGTTTCGTGGCTGTGGTTCCGTCGGCGGCGCTGCTTGCGGCGCCGGCAACTGCTGAAGGTTCAGCTGATGCGGTGTCCGTTGAGTTGTTTGTTGCTTGCCAGTCGGCAGGGAGGGGCAGTTTGCCTGCCGTCCCGTCGGAGCAGGCCGAAACGGGGCCGGCGGGAGTGGTTGCCGCAGTGCTATTTGAGCTCTGGGGGGAGTCTTGATCGCCAGTTCCGGGAACGGCGGGAGCGCACCCGGAGACCAACCAAGAAATGATTGCCAACGATGCTAGTGCCACCGAGGTGCTCGCCGTGGCTCGTGAGCGACGGGTGGGCGCAGCGGGCTGCTGAAAAGTCTTAGACATGGATTCCCCAGAGAGAAGCGGCAAGGGTGTAAATGTCGGCCGGGAGTACCCCGAAAACCGCCATTTTTCTTAACTAAGCCTACCCTAGGTTAGGTTATCTTTAGGTCAGTTTCTTGTTGCGTAATACGGTCCGCTGAAAAGCAGCTGCAAATATGCCGAGAAAACCAAAAAATCAGCGCGATGACGCGTTAGTTAGAGCATCCGCATGGGCCCATTGCCCTGCGTGCATGGTGATCCACCCCCGGGGTGGTCACCCAACAAGGAGGATCATGAAGGGAATCACCAGCCGCGACGCGGCAAAGGTGTCACGGCGGGGCGGGCGCACTGGCCTGATTCGCATGCTGGGTGCCGTGGTCTTGTCAGGGGGATTGGTGCTGGTTTCGGGCGCCGGTGCGCTCGCGGCGTCCAGCAGCGGTCCCACCGGCCAGTCGCTGACGGTAGACCGGGCCACTGGCCTGGCTGCTGCAGGCGACGCCGTGCAGGTCAGCGGGGCTGGCTTCGATCTGAGCAAGGGCATCTACCTCGGTGTCTGCGTCAACAATGGTCCGGGGGCGGTGGCTTCTCCGTGCCTTGGTGGTGTCGACATGACAGGTGGCAGCGGTAGCTCGCTGTGGATTTCCTCCAACCCGCCTACCTACGGCCAGGGTCTGGCACAACCGTTCGCGCAGAGCGGTGGTAAGGGCTCATTCGCTGTCACTCTCAGTGTTAGCGCCGCCGATTCATTGACCAACTGCCAGGATCCGGCAGTCGCGCCTAACGGGTGTGTCATTGCCACTCGTGCCGATCACACCCGTGGTGGCGACCGCACTGCTGACGTGATGATTCCGATCAGCTTTGGTGCTGCTGCCGTTGAAGGTGCCGGCGCGGACCAAGGTGGAGCCAATGGTTCAGCTAACGGTTCAACCAAGGATGGCCTGGCGAAAACCGGTGCCACGACAGGTGTTTACATTGCCGGTGGCGCGGTGCTGCTGGCTCTAGGCGGCGGCGCAGTGCTGATGACCGCCCGCCGTCGAGGTGGAAAATGAGCCAGCCAACCCCCATAAAAATTTCTCCCCGATCACGAAGGAAGACCATGACATCATCCCAGCGCGGACCGTGGTGGCGCCGGCCCCTGGCTGTTCTTGCCGCTCTCGCCGTGACAGGCGGTGCCGTCGTGGTGACCGCCCCCGCGGCTTCTGCTGCGCCCGCACCCGTTGTTAGTGCCGGCAGCCTCGACTGGGGTGTGAAGGCCTCCTTCCGTAGCTACCTTGGATCGCCCATTGCCAAGGGAACCACCACGCTGGGCGGCGGCGCCATGAGTAACGCTGATGGAACCTTCAAATTTCAGGCAGCAGCCGTGGATCCCGCATCGCAGATCGTCAGCTTCGCCGGATCGGTAGCTTTCTCCGGTCACGCCGGGCAGCTTGCTGTCACGATCGCTGACATCCGGCTCGACTTGGGTCGAGGGATGCTCGTGGCAGATGTGGCCAGCAAGTCCTTGGACAGTGAAGCAATGGTGACCTACGACGAAGTCGACCTCACCACTCTGGGCGCTGGCGCAACTTTCGCTGATGGTAACGCCAGCGGAAGCGCGCTGCCCACGGAATTGACGGCTGGTGGCGCTCCTGCGTTTGCCTCTTTCTACGCTGAAGGGGATCCTTTTGATCCCGTAAGTTTTGCGGTTTCCTACGTTGTTCCGGTTGAAGCTCCTGTGGTGACCGCATCACCTGTTGCGCAGACTGTGGAAACCGGAAATCAGGTGACGTTTACTGCCGATGCGAGCGGTTACGACTCTGTACAGTGGCAGGTTCTTGCCGCCGGGGCGGGTGCTTGGGCTGACATTGCTGGTGCCACAAACCCATCACTGACCATCACTGCTACGACTGCCGATACTGGTAACCAGTACCGTGCCGCGTTCATGAAGGAGGCGCTCGCTGCCTACAGTGAAGCCGCAATTCTGACGGTCACCGAACCTGTAGTGCCAGAAGTGCCTGACGTTCCTGAGGTTCCGGTGTTTACGCCTGCGTTGGAGGTGTTTGCTGCTGATGGGGTCACTGTTTTGAGTGGTCCTGTGGTTGAGGGTACGAAGATTGTTGTTCGTGGTTCTGGTTTTGATCCGGCTGCGAATGTTGTTCCTGAGGGTGCGCGTCCGCCGATTTCTGCGGGTAGCCCGGCTGGTGTGTATGTGGTGTTTGGTAAGTTCGCTGATCAGTGGCGTCCTTCCGAGGGTGCGCCGTCTTCTGCTCGTGTGGTGGGGGATCAGGCGTGGGCTATGAGTCAGGCTGCGTTGGATGCTGTTCCTGCTGCTTACCAGGGTGCGATTCGTGGTCAGTGGGTTGAGGTTTCGCCTGAGGGTGATTTCACTGCTGAGTTGACGGTGCAGAAGAAGGTTGTGAAGGAAGCTGAGGTTGAGTGGCCTGAGGCTGGCAACTTTGGTGTTTACACTTACCCTGCTGCTGGCACGGTGAATGCTGAGCAGGAACTGTACGCTCCTGTCACCGTTGGTGAGCCTGTTGTGTTTACGCCTGCGTTGGAGGTGTTTGCTGCTGATGGGGTCACTGTTTTGAGTGGTCCTGTGGTTGAGGGTACGAAGATTGTTGTTCGTGGTTCTGGTTTTGATCCGGCTGCGAATGTTGTTCCTGAGGGTGCGCGTCCGCCGATTTCTGCGGGTAGCCCGGCTGGTGTGTATGTGGTGTTTGGTAAGTTCGCTGATCAGTGGCGTCCTTCCGAGGGTGCGCCGTCTTCTGCTCGTGTGGTGGGGGATCAGGCGTGGGCTATGAGTCAGGCTGCGTTGGATGCTGTTCCTGCTGCTTACCAGGGTGCGATTCGTGGTCAGTGGGTTGAGGTTTCGCCTGAGGGTGATTTCACTGCTGAGTTGACGGTGCAGAAGAAGGTTGTGAAGGAAGCTGAGGTTGAGTGGCCTGAGGCTGGCAACTTTGGTGTTTACACTTACCCTGCTGCTGGCACGGTGAATGCTGAGCAGGAACTGTACGCTCCTGTCACCGTTGGTGAGCCTGTAGCCAAGCCCGTTCTGACCGTCGATCCGGCTACCGGCCTGAAGCACAACAGTAAAGTCATGGTCTCCGGTTCCGGTTATGCGGCCAACCGCTGGATCTATGTTGCAGAGGTGGCACAAGGGCCAGGCGGTGAAACACGCCCTGCTGACTACGAGAATGCCGTGCGCGTGCAAACTGACGCCAACGGAACATTTGGCCCCCTGGAATTCTCCGTAACTACCATTTTCAAAAATGGCGGATTCACCGCCGTTGACAACACCCTCTATGTGTCCACGTTCAACTCACCTCTGGACATCGACAACGTTGAGATTGACCGCGCGAATGATCGTTCGCAGGACGCTTTTGTGGAACTTGCATGGGCTGACGCGTCCGCACCGGTTGTCACCGATCCTGAGCCTGAAGTTCCCGCCGTCAAGCCGGAACTGACTCTCGGAGCAGCCAAGGTTGAGACAGGCAAGACCGTCACCCTCAACGGCAGTGGCTTTGCACCGGCCAGCAAACTGAGCTTTGATCTCGCCGGTGAAGCCATCGAGGTTGGAACAGCCACCCCGGCGACCGGAAGCCTGGACTGGGGCGTCAAGGAGTCGTTCCGCACCTACCTAGGCAGTTCCATTGCGAAGGGCACGATCACCACAGATGGTGGCGCCACGGTTAACGATGACGGAAGTTACCGCTTCCCCGCAGTCAGCTTCAACGCCACGAACAAGGTTGCAAGCTATTCCGGTTCGGTGTCCATGGTGGGTCATGAGGGGGCTCTTCAGGTGACCCTGAGCAACCTCCGCCTTGATGTCAAGGGCGGGAAGTTGTTGGCCGATGTCATCAGCAAATCTCTTGATGAAAAGGCTGAGCTGAAAAGCTACCCCGGCGTTGCTTTGGTAGCAGTAGACACGAAGACAGTTAGCAGCGGTGCTGATGGCATCTCCGGCAAGAACCTGCCGACAGCGTTGACGAAAGCAGGAGCTCCTGCTTTCGCCAGTTTCTACAATGAGGGCGATGCGTTTGACGCTCTCAGCTTTGAGGTGGCTGCAGCCTCGGTAGACGCTGTTGTTGATGAGGGCGGTACCTTCTCCTTGGTATGGGCTGTTCCTGCCACTCAGAAGCCCGGCAGCTACACGGTCACCGCCACGGCAACTGCCCCGGCTGCTGCAGCAACTGCCGCGGCACAGGCGTTGGCAGCGGATGATTCAACGGCTGGCGTCTCTGCTGTGCAGAGCGCCTCAGCACAGCTGACAATCACTGCCCCTGCAGTTGTTGTGGAAACGCCGGAGCCAACCGCTCCGGTCTCCAATGCTCCTGTCTTGGATGCTGACGCCAAGTGCACCAATGGTACCGTCATGGCGGGCAACTTGACATGGGGTATCAAGGAATCATTCCGCAAGTACATGACCGGCAACATTTCCCACGGCTCCATCACCTTCAACGAATTCCCCGCAACGTGGGAGACACTCTTTACCTTCACGAAGGGCACCGGCACCATCGACGCTCAGAAGCGAACCGGTGAAGTGACGTTTGATGGTGTTGTTACCTTCCAAGGGCACGATTACGGCTCGGGTTCAGTTCTGTCCGTGACCATGCAGAATCTCACTTTGGTGATGGACGGCAACAGCGGCACGTTGAAGGCAGATGTGCAGAGCCGTGCGCTGGAGTCGGCAACTGTTGGCTCCAAGCCGGGTGCAGACACCACCTACAAGGCGGTTATTTTGGCAAACTTGGATCTTTCCAAGGGTGCCTTCAATGATGCACAAACCCTGTACTCCGGTACGGCAGTCCCGGTCACACTCGCTGCAAGTGGGGTTGCTCCCTTCGCGGACTTCTATGCAGCAGGAGAAAATATGGATCCGTTGAGCTTCAGCTTGGGCTGCGCAGAAGGTGAAGTGCCCAACAACGTGGACACAGGCGCTGGAAACACGGTGGTTGCGGCTTCAAGTGCCTTGGCCAATACCGGAGCAATGGGATTGGATGCCTCTGTCATTGGAGCGCTGATGATCCTGATGCTGGGTTCCGGCGTTATTGTCAGCAACCGCTTGGTACGCCGTCGTCGGTACTAGCCGGTACTAAAAGGAAGCGGTGAGCAGCCGCAATCCTGAATGACGGCAACATTGAATAGTAGTGACTAAATATCGGGCGGCTTCTGCATCTGCAGAAGCCGCCCGATATTTAACATTGCAGTGTAGCTCTTCTCAGCAGTTGTGCTTCTTGATGTAGCTGACGAGGAGTTGTTCAAACGGGCTGTTTGAGGTGTCCGGGACCGCTGCATGTTTCGCGCGCTTTGCTGGATCTGATGGCTTCGCCGGCATCGAGGTGGATGTCGATTCGGTGGCGTGCGTAAACGTGGGCGGTGCTGGACTGGTGGCGGCGTCAACGCGCTTTTGGAGCCATGGGGGATAAGTCGGCGGACGGCTGTCCTTCCTAGGAGCGCGGTGTTTGGCTCCAGAGGGTGCGGTCCAACTAACCGTTCCATCGAGTTCCAGAACGGGAGTCCAGCCGCGTAGGCGAAGGCTGTGCCGGAGCGGATCTTGGCTGCTGCGATAGATTCCCTGCCGGTCCTTATCGTCCTTGAAATGCCTGAGTGCATGGTGGCGTTTACAGGCCGGACGCAGGTTCTCCATAATGGTCTGCCCACCGGTGCCGTAGGCCTTGAGGTGGTCCGTTTCGGTATCCATGACCGGATTGGGGCAGCCCGGGAAATAGCAACCACCGGTCAGAGCTCGCAGCACGGCCTTGTCTGAATCCCGTAATTGATATCGCTCAGGATGCAATCCCAGAGGTTCTCCGGTGATGGGGTCGGTGAGTACGCGTAGGAAGCTCCCCGCCGAGGCCATGAGCCTGCGGGCAATATCCAGTGGGACCGGTCCCGAGCAAGTGGTGGAACCAGCCATTTCTGCGGGTTCGTCGGTGATCCCCAAGGCCCCCAGCAAAGGCACGGTGACCAAGATAGTTGCCTCGGGCAGTGGTGGATCAGCTACCAATTGGTTGGACTGGAGTGCTTCAAGCTGATCCATATATTCCTGACCCGGGTGCTCGGCGATTCCATCCACCAAACCCCTGGCGTATCCAGAGCCGTCCCCTTTCCACGCCGTGGATGGGCCTCTGGCGCCTGACGAGATCCCTGCGCCTGAGCGGATTTCTGTTTCGGCTGGGGTCCTCGTGTCTGCTGGATCGGCGACACCGCCGACCGGACCGCTGCTGCCCGTTTCCGTGCTGGTCATATCGGAGTTGCCCAGATCGCTGCTGCCGGCAGCGCTGTTGTCGCTGGAGGCGGGGCTGCTGCTGGCTGCCATATTGCCGCCGGGGTTCTCCGCAGTGAAGCCGGGCAGTGTTTGTTGTCCTAGTAAGAGGGCTGCTGCGACGTCCACCCGCAACTGGGTCAGGGTTCGGTTCTCGTTCAGTCCTTTCTGTCCGTTCTGACCGTCAGGGTTGTCGCCGACGCGGGGTTGGTTCTTGATGGCGCGGGCCGTTCTAGTGCACTTGACCCAGATTCCTTCTGCCGCCACAGACGGCAGATGGAGGCTCAACCAGGACATGCCGTCCTTGCCCGGCCCCAAAGTCATGGCGCGCTGGGCATGGGCCGCCTTGGTGCGGGTACTGATGGTTTCTGGATGCGTGGCTTCCCTGGCGCGCCTAGCTTTGGGGGCAAAACTGGTGGCACTAGTTCCTGGGGCGAGACGCAATAGACGTTGTTCAAAGGCTGCGATCTGAGCGGAGGTGACGCCCGGTGTTTCCAATAGGGTTTCTACCTCATCCACGATGGTCCACGCATGCCTCGCGGAAATGACGCCCAATTGCAGCTGCTGGAACGCCAGCGGGTGGTTGTTGACCAGTTCTGTAGAGTGATGCGCCAAGGCGGCGGCAGTGCGTTCGGGAATGCACAAGGTCTGCGCCAGTTCGCTGTGAGCACTGGATTCGTAGATGCCAGCCTGCCACGAGTCCAGGAACGAGGCCTGCGCCTCAATGGAGGCCGCTCCCATGAGCTGGGCAACCAAGGCTGCCTTGCACGCTGCGACCCCATCTTCTAGTCGTTTCAGGACATTCAAGGCTGCTATAGCCGAATCATAATGTGCCCGGGCCACGCCCAGTTTTGATGGCGGTTCAGGGGAAGACAATGATGCTGGAACGGAACTCGGTAGCCCTTCAAGACGATGACTGTCAGTGCCAAAGGGTTCAATGGAAGGAAGAGTAATAGCGCTGAGGAGAGTAGCCACATCCTGTGTGGCTTCATCGCCCCGGTCTCCGGGGACAATCTCCGGATTACTCATACCTTCACATTACTCTCATCGTTATATATATGCTATAGATACCCAAAAATATATACGAACAAAATCTTGCGGTACTCAGAGATGGCAGAATTGCGGCATGGATACACAGATCGTATGGAGCATTATTTGCGGACTGGCCATTGCCGTGGGCGCAGTGGGTATTATCGTGCCGGTGCTGCCCGGCAGCATGCTCATCGCAGCGAGTCTGCTGACGTGGGCGATCGTGGTGGGTGGGCCCCTAGGTTGGATCGTATTCGGTGTGGGTCTGGTCTTCGTGGCGGCGGGAATGGCCTCGAGTGCAGTCCTGACGGGCAAGGCCATGAAGGAGCGCTCCATCCCCGGCCGTTCTGTGGTCATTGGACTGGTTCTGGGTGTGGTTGGTTTCTTCGTGGTTCCGGTGGTGGGGCTCCTGCTGGGTTTCGCCGTCGGACTTTTCCTTTCGGAATTTGCCCGCCAAAAAGAGTTCAAACCGGCCGTGTCGTCCTCCGTCGCAGCCCTGAAGGCAACGGGCTTAGGAATCTTGGCAGAGTTTGGTTTCGCCTCACTCGCCGCCGGAACGTGGGTTGCGGGCGTTCTAATTTACTTTCTGAACAGGTAGCGCTTCGTCTGAATAGATAGCGCCGCGCCCAAGAAAGAGCACCCATGAAAGGGCTCTAGGGGACGTCAAGTACCACGTTGATGGGCGACATGCGTCCGCCGCATCGCTCATTGCCGGAGATACGGGTCCAGTTCAAGGTGGCTGACTGCGCGGCCACAATGTTCCAGTTCCGGTCGTACACGCGGAAGCTGACGGACTTGGGTGGGTTCGCGGCCACGTTGAAGAGCCACGAGCCATCCTTTTGGTGGGTCAGTAGCCCCGAGCTTTCCGTGGAATTCTTGGCAAAAGTGGGGGGCGCCGGAACGCAATCCGCCCCGGCGCATGCGGTCACGGCCGTGGCCTCAACATTGCCCGTCAGGGACAGGGTGAGCTGGTTGTTCCAGTTGGGCGTGGGGCAGGATCCGGCGTCGCGGTCCAGCACAATGGCACTAATGATGAAGGCCATGCAAAAGGCGGCCACGATGGGAACCAGAACAATTTCCACGCGGCGACGGCTGAAAGGGGCGACAGGCATGGCCACATGTTACCCAACCACTCTGACTGTTTGCCGCGAATGCCCTCGTGGGGGCTTCCCACTATTATCTGATCATGCGTGCGGACACGAGCGGACGCCCATCTAGGGACTAGGCGCACGGCCAAAATTAGGAAGGTGGCACCATCTGTGAAGGAGTCTGAGGGGAAGCACGACGCCGGACGACGGCTTACGCTGCATGTTCCCATGCGCTGGGGAGACATGGATGCGTACGGGCACATCAACAATGTGGAAGTGCTGAGAATTCTGGAGGAGGCTCGGGTACACGCCTTTGGCCCGCCGGCTGGCACCGGGCTCCCTGGGGTTGAAGTAGCTCAGCCCATATTTTCCGATCTTCCAGAGAACACCCAGGCGCTCGTGGTGGAGCATCGAGTCAAATACTTGTCGCCCTTGAACTACCGCAACATTGCCGCGGTGGTGGAGGTGTGGGTGAGCGCCATAAAGGGGGCCAGCTTTACAGTTGCGTATGCCATTTTTGATCCTGTCACGGAGAAAAAGTGTGTCATTGCCGAGACCGTTTTGGCGTTCTTCCATGAGCCCAGTGGCACCTTGGTGCGTTTAGATGACGCTAAGAAGACCCAATTGGAGACACTGCAGGGCCCCAAGAACTTCAAGCCGTAGACCGTTCCCGAACCAAGCGATGCTGGCAAGCGTATGGTGGGATACTCATGGCCGTGAACGCGTGCGTCGTTACGGCCGGTGGAAATGCGGCGCGGAGACTTCAGGCGCGGCCGGTTCAAGCGCAGCATGCAAGACGGCAAAACGGAATGCAAAACGGAATATAAAGGGGCAAAGATGGCGGCGCAGACAGGCGAAGTTGTCGAGGATACATCCGGTTTGGGCGGTTTGGGCGGTTTGGGAGGAGCGCTGCTGCAGGAAGTGGGCGCAGCCATGGCCAGCCCACACCAGACCAAGACCGGAGCGCTGGACCGCCACGCCAACGCGCATGACGCTTCCCATTTCCTGCTGATCCCGCAGGCAGTCGCGGTTCCGGCCAATGCTGGCGAAGTGGCGAATCTGATGCGCATCAGTGCGGCCCGTGGACTGCCGCTCACGTTGCGATCCGGCGGTACCAGCCTCAGTGGCCAAGCCGTCAGCGATGGCCTACTAGTGGATGTGCGCAAGAATTTCCGTGGCATTGACGTGCTCGACGGCGGTGCCCGGGTCCGCGTGCAGCCGGGAGTTACGGTGCGGGACCTAAATGCGAGGCTGCTTCGATTCGGCCGTAAGTTCGGCCCGGATCCAGCCAGCGAGGCTGCGTGCACCATTGGTGGCGTCGTGGCCAATAACTCCTCGGGCATGGCCTGCGGAACCACGGATAACGCCTACCGCACTCTTGAATCGCTGACGCTCGTGCTACCCAGCGGCACGGTCATCGATACCGGTGCGCCGGATGCTTCTGCCAGCCTGCGCGAGCTCGAGCCAGAGCTCTTCAAGGGGCTAGGTGAGCTTGCCCAGAGGGTCCGCAGCAACCCGGCCTCGCGCGCCACCATTGAACGCCAATTCGCCATGAAAAACACCATGGGTTATGGGCTCAATTCACTCCTGGACTTCGATGATCCCGTAGACATCCTGGCGCACCTGGTGATCGGCAGCGAAGGCACGCTGGGTTTCGTAGCCGAAGCCGTTTTCCGCACCGTTCCGCGCCTTGCCCATGCCACTTCAGGGCTGCTGGTGTTCAAGAATCTTGAAGCGGCCAACACCGCCTTACCTGCACTAGTGGATAGTGGTGCCGCAACAGTAGAGCTAATGGACGCGCTATCGTTGAAGGTTGGCCAGGGTCTGACACAGGTTCCCGCCGTGGTGCGCGATCTGGCCGTAGATCAGCACGCCGCGCTGCTGGTGGAATACCAAAGCGGCAGCATTGCTGAACTCGCGGATCTCAATGCCAACGCCATGACCCTCGCCGGATCGCTGGGGCTGGATGAACCGGCCGAGTTCAGCCAGAACGCCAAAGTTCGGGCCGAACTGTGGCACCTGCGCAAGGGTCTATACACCTCGGTGGCTGGCGCGCGTCCACAAGGGACCACTGCACTCTTGGAAGACGTGGTGGTGCCAGTCCCCGCGCTGGCCCGCACTTGCCTCGAGCTGAACACTCTTTTTAATAAGTACAGTTATGCTAATTCCGTTATCTTTGGGCACGCCAAGGATGGCAATATTCACTTCATGTTGACGGATAAATTCGCCAGCAAGGATGAGCTTGACCGCTACTCCGCGTTCACTGAAGACATGGTGGACGTGGTGCTCGGCGAGGGTGGCTCACTCAAGGCCGAACACGGCACAGGCCGCGTGATGGCACCGTTTGTGCGCCGTCAATACGGCGATGAGCTGTATGCGGTGATGCGCCGAATCAAGGAATTATTCGACCCGGCCGGCATGTTGAACCCTGGCGTCATTCTCGATCAAGACCCAAAAGCACACCTGCGCCATATAAAAGCTGCGCCACCCGAGGTGGATCCCGAAGTGGACCGCTGTGTCTCGTGTGGCTACTGCGAGCCAGTGTGCCCCAGCAAGAACCTGACGCTGACCCCGCGCCAACGCATTGTCACGCTGCGAGACATGGAAACGGCCCGCCGCGCAGGTAATACGGAGCTGGCCGACGCCCTCGCCAAGGACTATGAGTACTCGGGCGTGGACACCTGCGCCGTTGATGGCATGTGCCAAACCGCGTGCCCAGTGGACATCAACACCGGCACGCTGGTCAAACACCTGCGCACCAAGAACGCAGGAAAGGTGGAAAGTGCCGTGTGGGGTACGGCCGCCAAGCACTGGGGCGCCGTCACTCAAGGGGCCGGGCTGGCGCTGGGCGTCGCCGCGAAGGTGCCAGCCGTCGCAGTGCTGCCCGTCAATAGGCTGGGACGTAAGATCCTCGGCGAGGACACGCTGCCCCTCTACTCGTCCGATCTTCCCACCGGAGGTAAGGCACGACGCCGACCCGCACCCGCCGGCGTTCCGACGGCTGTGTATTTTCCCGCCTGTGTTAACGTCATGTTCGGGCCGGCAGGGGAGGGCTCGGACGGTGTGCAGCTGAGTTTTGAGCAGTTGTGCGCTGCCGCCGGAGTTCACTTGCTGGTTCCGGAGGGCATTTCGGAGGCTTGTTGCGGGACACCGTGGTCTTCAAAGGGCATGGCCGCTGGATTGGCGGAGATGCACGCCAAGACGCTGACATTGCTGCGGGAGGCCACGCTTGAGGGTGACTTGGATGTCATCTGTGATGCTTCCAGTTGCACGGAGGGACTGTTGCACGCCATTGAAAGTGAAGTGCTGACGCCGGGACAGAAGCCGTTGCGCGTGGTGGATGCCGTGGCGTTTACAGCCGAGAAGCTGCTGCCATTGTTGCAGGAAAGCAGTCAGGGCGGGGAGTGGGAGCGTGTGGAATCCCTGGCGCTGCACCCCACCTGTTCATCGGCGCGCATGGGCCTCAATCCCGCGCTAGTTCAGGTGGCAGAAGCTGTGGCGGAATCGGTGCAGGTGCCCGATAACTGGGGTTGCTGCGGATTCGCCGGCGACCGCGGCATGCTGCACCCGGAACTCACGGAATCGGCCACGGCGGCGCAGGCTGCGGATGTAGTGGCGATGGACGCCGTCGCACATGCATCGTGTAACAGGACGTGTGAGTTGGGGATGACCCGGGCTACGGGGGAGGACTATCGGCATGTTTTGGAGCTGCTGGCCGATGCCGTTTTGGGCAAAGTTCCCGTAACAGGGGCGTAAGTTCGCCCACTTTTAGGCCTATTTATGCAGTTTTATGGCTAAAGTAGGGTTCAAGATTGGCGCCAGCGCGCAAGGTGCTGGTGTTTGGGTAACAACCATAAGGATGAAACAAATGGCTGGAATCATCATTGTCGGCGTCGACGGCAACGCAACGTCTATGAAGGCTGCACGCGTTGCTGCCGAGTTGGCCAAGGCTACGGGTCGCACCCTGCGCGTCGTCACCGCCTTCGGTGAAGACAAGACCGAAAAGGTTGCCATCGGAAACGACGAATGGTTCCTCTCCACGGCAGATGAGGCTGAGCGCGTTGCCCAGCGCGTTGCCGAAGAGCTGAAGATCTCCGGTGTGAAGACCGAATACTCCTCTGCTCTGGGCAAGCCGGCCGACGTTCTGCTGGAAGAAGCTGCCAAGCTCGAAGCTGAACTGATCGTTGTCGGTAACGTCCGCATGCAGGGCCTGGCCCGCGTCCTGGGCTCGGTTGCCAACGCCGTTTCACACAACGCTCCTTGCGATGTGTACATCGTCAAGACCGACAGCTAATTATTTTCTGTTCACAAAACCCCCGCAGCGCTTGATGCTGCGGGGTTTTGTGGTTAAAGCTGGGTGTTGTGGGTGGCGAGGCAGGACGGAGTGGGGCCGGGTTACCTGGCAACCATGTGAACGGAAACCAGCGCCGCGCTCTGTTTCAGAATAATTTCGCCTGAGGCGACGCCCAGGACCAAATCAAAGCCCTGATCCGCGGTGAAGTCGTGCTTATATCCGTTGATCCACAGCATCAACACCATCAGCGTCCAAGCGGTCCGTTTGTTGCCATCAATCAAGGGATGGAACCGTGCCACTGATTCCAGCACAGCTGCTGCCTTCATGGGCAACAACGGATAAACGTCTGCGCCCAAGACCGTGGTGGCCGGTCGGGCCAAGGCTGACGCCAACAATCCGATGTCTCGGACATGGAATCCCAAACGGTCAACTACTCGTAGTGCATCCTCGATCTCCAGGTAGGAAGTCAAGCATCCTCAAGACGCTTGAGCAGCTCTGCATCGTGGTTCATAACGAAGTCCAGGCCCGCCTCGATGTCCCGCTGGCGGCCATGGCGCTGCAGTATCAACTCGGCACCTTGGAGGAGCAGGGCGGACTTTGAGGTGTGCTGATCGGCTGCCAACTGTTCCAAGCGGCGGTCAAGGTCTTCAGGAACGCGCAGATTCATAGCCATATCCATATGGTACCAAATTAGTACCATTTGGTAGTCAGAGAGCACCAAATGGTGTCCATAGGATCCAAGAGGAAACTCCAGCGAGAACTCCGGTGACAAGCTACTTTGCTAGCGCTGTCGGTCTCAGTGCTATGCAGCGGCATAGAAACCGGTGACGATCCGCTCTACGTGAGGGCGGAGCTGGGCCGGTGATTGCTGGTCTTGTTGGGCCCCGAGCACGAGCGTTCCTATCGCGTGAACTACCGAAGAGCCCCGTTGGTCTTGAGTCTGGCTTTTACGTTGTCGCCAGCCAGACGGGACGCGCAGGTACCAGTCAAAGCCGCTTGGACGGGAGGGAATCCCAGCCGCTTGGAGGTATTCATTGATGTCATCCTCAACGTAGCGGCGATCAGCCGGTGTGAACGGGACCAAGGAAGTAGTCTCCACGCCGTCACTGATGTGCGTCACCCGGACGGTCCTGCCAACGTCCGACTGCTCGGTTTTGCGGACATTGTCCGGCCCGGCAGCCCAGGCCATCATGGCAAACCAACCATTGTCACCGAGCAGCTCCCAATCACCGTCGGCTGCCTTGAATACAACCTCATTCCACATGGCTATCCCATTCTCATTGGCTGTGTCTTCTAACCGACCACTAATCGACCCTAATTGACCACATCGGTGATGCCGCGGGCGGCGAGGTAATCGGCGTCGGACGTCTTGGACGCACGCACCAGGGCAGGCTTGGTGCCCGAGGCGGCCCGCGCCAACCACGATGTGAACAGCTCACCGGAGGGGTCTGCCACCGAGCGGCCCATGCCCGTGGCCTCATCTCCCGGGTCAAAGGACAGTGCCGTGCTGCGTTGGAGCGGGGCCGTGGGGCTGGCCTTCTCGGCGGCAATCATCTCCGCCAAACGCAGGCCAGCGGGCTTGGGGCGGCGCTCGGAATCCAGCAGTCCTAGGGTGTATTCCAGCTCGGGGAAGTCCGCCAATTTGCGGCTGACATCGTGCGAGCACCACCACGTGACGCCCCACAAATTTGGGGTGTCCAATACGGGGCGCAGGCTTTGCTCCAGGAAGTCAGCCGCGCCGTCGAACGGAACGGCCGGGTGCGGAGCGCCAATCTCCTGCAACCAAATGGGCCGGGCGGGATCATCCGAGTAGGCGTCGGCCAGCTGGACCAAATAGTCGGCAAAGAGGGTGCGGGCCGGGTGGCCTTCGGGGAACAAGTGCGCCACGGCAACAAATACCCACGAGTGCACCGTTGTGGCATCGCCCAGACTCGTGGCGTGTCCTGGCGTGACGGGGCAACTGTCCACAAACCAGGCGTTGTCATCAAAGCTGTGCTGGTGCATCCCTGTGGGCCAGGCCTTCCGGGCGGCGGCCAAAAGGGTGTTGAACCATTCGCCCATTTCCGCCGGGGTGGTCAGCTGCTGATCTGGATGCCGCTCCACCGCAAACTGGTTCGTCTCGTTGCCCAGCGTCATGCCCAGCACGTTGGGACGGGACGTGACCTCAGTGGCCAACGCCCTGATGAGTTGAACCTCCGCCTCCACCACCTGCGGGTCCGTATAAATATTCCGCCGGTGCCAGCTGGTCACCCACGAGGGTAAGAAGTCATAGCTGGAAAGGTGCCCCTGCAACCCGTCCACGGAAACATCCAAAGCAAACTCGGCAGCAGCATCCACCACCTTGCCCACATCGGCAATGCCCGCCGGGCGGATGAGTGAGCGGTTGGGCTGCAGTAAGGGCCACAGTGGAAAAATCCGCACATGGTCCAAACCTAGCGCCGCGATTGACTCAAAATCAGCCCGCACGGCGTCAACATCAAGGTCCTGCCACGAGTGGAACCATCCCTCACTCGGTGTGTAGTTCACGCCCCAGCGCAACGGATTCCTTCGTGGCGGGGTGGTGTTACCCGACGCGGAAGGAACTGGGTCAGGGAACATCACTTGCTGCCTTTCGCCAGGCGCAAAGTCAGGATTTGGAAGGGGCGCAGTTTCAGCGCCATGGTCGGATTGCCGGTGGCGTCCACGGCACCCACGGTGAGGGATTCGGCGTCGTACGGCTGCTCGAGAAGGTTGTTCTCCACAACCGCAGCCACAGGGAACGAGGCCGTGAGGGTCACCTTTGCCCGCGCCCCCAACGGTTCGTACAGGCGGACGATCACGTCGCCGCTGCGGTCATCGGCCAGCTTCACGGCCTCAATGATGGCGCCCTGCGAATCGGTGCTGAGTAGGGGCTCGACGGCGGCACCAGGAACATCGGCCGGCACACCGCGCCACGGCAGGTTCAGCGCATACCCGGCGGCGACGGCATCCGCCACCTCCGCGCCCACCACCAGGCCATATGTGAAGGAATGGTGGCCCTGATCCGTGGTGGGATCGGGGAAACGCGGCCCGCGCAGCAGTGACAGCCGCACGGTAGTGAAGCTGGAACCGTTGGCCCCGGGGTGGCGGGAAACGTCGTGTCCGTACGTGGAATCGTTGATGACGGCGGCACCAAAACCGGGCTCGCCCACATGGACCCAACGATGTGCGCACACTTCAAAACGCGCGTTGTCCCACGAGGTGTTCTCATGCGTGGCGCGCTGGATGTGTCCGTACTGCGTCTCGAAGCGGGCGTGATCCGCATGCACATCGAGCGGGAACGCAGCCTTCAACAGCGTCTCCTGCTCGCGCCAGTCCACCTCATTGTGCACAGTGATGATCTTGGAATCTGGGGAAATCCGGACGCGCTGGGTGATGTGCGACTTCCGGAAACTGCGCTTGATGGTCACCTCGACCAGGCCGTTCTGTGTTTCCACGTCCATCGAATCCAGCTCGCGGAGGTCGGTGACGGTGTTCTTGTAGAACTCGTCAATGTCCCAGGCGTCCCACATATTGGGGAAGTCGGCGTGCAGCTGCAGCAGGTTGGCACCCTGTCCGGCCGGCACCAGCTCGCGGTCCGCGGCTACGTCCATGATGGAGGAAATGACGCCGTCGGATCCGAAACGCACGGTGATGAGCCCGTTATGCACGACTATTTCGCCGCTGTCGACGTCACTTCCGTCCCGCTCCACCGTCACTTCCGCTGTGTCCGGCGCCGGGACGCCCGCGCTGAGCGGGGCGATGCCGCGGCGCGGGTACGGGGAGGCGTTGAAGTGTGTGGTGTTGGCGAAGTCTTGCTCCGACCCAGGATCAAACGGGTCGACCCATGGCGTCAACGCGAGCAATGCCGGGCTGATGATCTCTTCGAGGTCGGCGGCAATCCGGGCGTAGCTTTCCGCAGCCTCGCGGTGCACCCAGGCGATGGAGGAACCGGGCAGGATGTCGTGGAACTGGTTCAGGAGGACCAGCTTCCAGATCCGGTCGAGCTCCTCGTACGGGTACTCGATGAGCCCGCGCGTGGCGGCCGTGGCACTCCACAGCTCCGCCTCGCGCAGCAGGTGTTCGCTGCTGCGGTTGCCCTGCTTGGTCAGTGCCTGCGAGGTGTAGGTGCCGCGGTGCAACTCAAGGTAGAGCTCGCCTTTCCAAACAGGCGCGTTGGGATACTCGGCCTCGGCGGCTGTGAAAAACTGCGCCGGGCTCTGAATCGTGACCTGCGGGGAGCCTTCCAAATCGCGGGTGCGCTTGGCCCGGGCCAGCATCTCGCGCGTGGGTCCGCCGCCGCCGTCGCCCCATCCAAAGGGGATCAGTGAATTCTTGGCCGCACCCTTGTCGCGGAAATTGCTGACCGTGTGGGCCAGCTCGGCACCGGAGAGCTGGGAGTTGTAGGTGTCGGCGGGCGGGAAGTGTGTGAAGACGCGGGTGCCGTCGATCCCCTCCCAGTTAAAGGTGTGGTGCGGGAACTTGTTGACGGTATTCCAGGAGATTTTCTGCGTCAGGAACCATTTGGCACCGGCCTGCTTGACGATCTGCGGCAGGGCGGCGGAGTAGCCAAAGGAGTCGGGTAGCCAGACTTCTTTGCATTCGATTCCGAAGTTTTCGCGGAAGAAGCGCTGCCCGTACGTGAACTGGCGGGCCATGGCTTCCGAGCCCACCATATTGGTGTCGGACTCCACCCACATGCCGCCCACAGGAATGAAGCGCCCCTCCGCCACGGCTGCCTCGACCTTGGTGAACACCTCGGGACGGTGCTCCTTGAGCCACTCGTATTGCTGAGCGGACGACATGGCGAACTGGAACTCGGGGAATTCGTCCAGCAAATTCACCACATTGGAGGTAGTTCGGGCCACCTTGCGCACCGTTTCACGCACGGGCCAGAGCCATGCGGAATCAATATGCGCGTGCCCAATCGCCGTGATTTGGTGGGCGCTGGCGTTGGCAGGCTGGGCCAAAACCTCAGCTAGGAGGGCGCGGGCTGCCCCGGCTGTGCCCACAATGTCTGAAAGTACGACGGCGTCCAGCGCGCGTTCCAGCGCGTACAAGATGTCCCAGCGGCGTGGATTCCCTAGGTCCAGCTCGGCTTGTAGCTGGTCCAGCACCTCAAAGTCCTGGACGAGTTCCCACACCTCGGTGTTGAAAATATTGATGTCGGCCCGGGCCATGGTGTAGCGCGGGGCAGCCCCGGCCGTGAACTTTTCGCCCAGCTGCGTGGGGATGAAGGGGTTGTCGGTGAAGACGAACGGGTTAGCGGCGGCCTCCACATACAAGTCAATGGTCTCCCCGCCCTGCGCCGTGCTGCCCTGCGTGGTGTGATGCCGCGCGGTGGTGCTGCCCTGCGCCGCGTCACCCAGGACATCTGCTGATACGGGAATCCAGGTATTGAGCGGATTCAAGGCCTTCACGGTCTGCCCGTCGGGCCGGTACACCAAGCCCTCGGCCTGGAAGCCAGGCCAGGATTGGCTGAAGCCCAGATCTACTACCAGCTCAACTTTGTGCCCACGAGCCTTCGGCGGAACAGTGCCGGTGATGTGAATCCAGCTGGTTCCCCAGGCAGGTCCCCACTGCTGACCCACGAAGAAGGGCTGGTAATCCGGCGCGGTGCTAGCCGAGAGCGGGTCCCCATCGCTGGCGAGACCTGGGCTCAGCCCAGTGTCGGTGAGGGGGGAACCTGCCGGTGTGCCGGCGTCGTCCGCGGTTGTGACAGGAGAGGCCGAGACAGGAGAGGTAGTCGCAGGAGCCGGTGCTACGGGAGAGCCTGCTCCACGCGGCAGACCAAGCGCCACGGCGGGGTCAACGGGCTCGCCCTGCCCGCCTTCCACATGCCACGCCGTCAGCTCCAGAGGCGCAACGGGGGTGTGAACGGCGGGGATGATCCGTTCCACCAAAACTCGTTTGAGACGGTTCTGAATCAGGCCGTGTTTGTCATGCATGTGCGTGGACCTTCCAATGGCGGACGGCGGGGGAGCTGAATTGTCAGTCTAGTAGGGCTGCCTAGATCCATGGGGCATAAGGAGCAGTGTCCCAGTTGACGGCTGGATAACAGGGGATCAGGTAGCAATTTTTGAGCCGTGGGCGAGCAAATACACGAGACCGCACCGGGCACTCCTTAGAGTGGAACCATGAATTCACCCGCCCAAGGCTTCGCCACGCCCCAGTTCGCCCCCGTCCGGGAGCTCTTCAACACCATGCTCGACGCCGATCCTCGCTATAGCGCGCAGCTCGCCGTCTACGTGGGCGGTGAGCGGGTGCTGAACTTATCGGGCGGGCCCGACTCCGCACCCGACTCGCTGACCGGCGTGTTTTCTTGCTCCAAGGGTGTTGCTGCCTTGGCGTTTAGCTTGTTGGTTCAGGATGGGCTGGTGGATTTGGACGCCACCGTGGCCAGCTATTGGCCTGAGTTTGCGCAGCGGGGCAAGGAAGCCGTGAGTGTTCGTCAGTTGCTTTCGCACCAAGCCGGATTGGTTGGGGTGCCGGCCGGTTTCGCCATGGAGGAATACAACGATCTGCCGACGGTGGCGGACCGACTGGCCGCGATGGCGCCGATGTGGCGCCCTGGCAGCGGTGTTTTCGGCTATCACGCGTTGACTATGGGCGTGTTTCTGGAAGAGCTGTGCCGCCGGATCACTGGTGAACGCCTGCAGGATGTGTACAACCGCCGCATCCGTGAGCCGTTTGCGGCTGATATGTATCTAGGGTTGCCCGAGTCTGAGGAGTCGCGCTTCCGCCCCGTGCTGTTTGACGAGCAGCCGGCGCCGGCGTTTTTTGATCCGTTCTCTATTGCTGGCATCTCCGGGAATGTCCAGGCCGGAAATCTACTGAGCATGCCCAACCTCCGCAGTGTGCGAGCCGGGGGCAGTACCAGTGGTGCCGGAGTGGGATCCGCCGACGGATTGGCCCGCGTTTACGCCGGTGCCATCACCGGGATCGGTGAGATGCCGGCCTACCTGACACCCGAGACCATTGCGTTGATGAGCGAAGAACAGGTGTGGGGGCTCGATCGAGTATTTTGCAACACGAGTGCTTTCGCCGTGACGTTCATGAAATCCCATCCGCGCATGGATTTTGGCAGCGCCGCGGCCTTTGGCCATGAGGGTGCGAACGCATCGCTGGGTTACGCTGACCCGCTGTACGGGATCGGATTCGGCTACGTACCGGCCCGCCAAGAAGAAGGAACCACCACGGGCCGCGCCATGGCGCTCAGCGCCGCCGTGCGGAATGTGATTCTGGCTGGGGGATAGTTGCTGGCGACTATTTGAGCGCTCGCAGGGCTTCCGGGATGGCCCGGTGGAACGTTGGGTACGCGTAAATCATGCTCTGCAGCGTGGCGACAGGGATGCGTGCATGCACGGCTAGAGCCAGCATGGACAGCACCTCTCCACCCATGGGCCCCATGGATGTGGCGCCCACCAGAACACCGGAATCGGCGTCCTCCACGACCTTGATGAAGCCCTGATTGCCTGATTTATGGATCCAACCGCGGGTGGAATCGCCCAATGCAGTGAACCCGGTCCGCACCGAGAGCCCAGCGTCTCGAGCCTGCTTTTCCGTCATGCCGACCACACCGATTTCCGGGTCGGTAAACGTCACCCGAGGCACCGCGTGATTGTCGGCAACACCCCGCTCTGGGGCTCCGGAGTGCCGGGCAAGAATGTGCCCGGTCACAATATTTCCCTGATGCATGGACATGTGGGTGAAGGCGCCGGCCCCCACCGCGTCGCCGATCAAGTAGAGGCCATCGGCCAGCTGCAGGTGCTCGTCAACGGTGGGGGCGCCCTTTTTCTTGACCTTGATGCCTGCTTTAGGCAGCCCCAGTTCGGCCAGCGCCGGGGCGCGTCCTGTTGCCACCAAGAATTGTTCGGCGGACAGCCTGGGCCCGGCCGCTGCCGCTGCGGTGGATGTGGATGTGGATGCGGATGTGGTGGCGGAAGCGGCTGCGCTGGCAGAGTCCGGGCCAGAATCTGTCCCGGCACCTGGCTCACTCTCGGAATTTTCCAAGTGGACTCGGAAACGGCCGCGTGAATGCGAAACGGACGTGACCTCCTTGTTCCACAGAATCTTGATGCCCTCACTACGGAACACCGCAGCGAGCAGTTCGGCAGACTCCGGCTCCTCCTTGGAAATGAGTTGCGAGCCGCGCAGCACCATGGTCACCTTGGTCCCAAAACGCGTGAACGCCTGCGCCAGTTCCACCGCAATGGGCCCGCCGCCCCACACAATCAATGACTTTGGTGCGGTCTGCGCTTGCACGGCTTCCCGGTTGGTCCAGAACGGTGTCCCAGCCAGTCCCGGAACATCCGGCACAACAGGGTTGGAGCCTGGATTGAGCACCACGGCGAGGCGTGCACGGAAGGTGAGGGGGCCGCCGTCGGGCATGGAAACGGTGACCTCGCGGGGACCGGTGAGCCGGCCGGTGCCGCGCACCAGCCTCCCGCCCTTGTCGGTGAAGCGTTTGGCGGCGACGGTGTCATCCCAGTTGTCGGTCGCTTCGGAACGGATGCGCCCTGCCACGGTGGTGAAGTCCGGGGTGACCTCCACGGTGCCGGCGAGGCCCGGAATGCGCAGCGCCTCGGCCACCACATTGCCGCCTCGGATCATCATTTTGGAGGGAATGCAGCCGTAGTACGGGCACTCCCCGCCCACCAGTCTGGCCTCCACACCCACCACGGACAGGCCGGCGGCGGCCAGCTCGCCAGCTACCGATTCCCCACCCGGTCCCATGCCGAGCACCACAACATCAACAGTCTCCGGCTTGTTCGCGGCGGCCATAAAAAGCTCCTTACTTGGTGATGCCCTTGTCCTTGAGCCACGCGGCTGCAGCGGCCTTGGGGTCCATCTTTTGATCGCCTTCAACCTGTGTGCGCAAGGCAATCAGATCGTCCGTGGTGAGCTGCTTGGAGACGTTGTTCAAGGCAGTAGTGCCGGCCTCGTTGAGTTTGTCGGTCTTGATGATGGGCAGTACCTGCTGTGCGCCGATCAGACCCTTGGGATCCTCCAAAACCACCAACTTGTTGGCGGTGATTTCAGGGGAGGTGGTGAAAATATCGGCAATCTGGACTTCATTGTTGAGCAGGGCCTTGACGTTCAGAGCCTCCGTGCTGGCACTGAACGCCTTGAAATCCTTGGGGACACAGTCGTAGACCGATTTCAGGCCCGGCAAACCGTAAGGTCGGGTCTGGAATTCCGACGGCGCCGCGAGCGTCAGCTCACCGCACACCGGCGCCAGATCCGCGATGGAGGTCAGGTTGTACTTGGCAGCGATTTCAGGCGTCACCACAATGGCGTCCTTATCCTCTGCGGCGGCCGCATCCAAAATGCTCAGGCCAGCGGGCATTTTGCCCGGAAGCGCTGCCAGAATGCCGGGACCGTCAATAATAGTGTTGCTCGTGTCCAGGTATCCCAGCAGGTTTCCGGTGTATTCGGGGACCACATCGATGGAACCGTCTTCGAGTGCCTTCATGTAGACGTCGCGGGCGCCAATGTTCAACTTGGTGCTGGCCGTGACGCCGGCCGCGTTCAACGCGCCAGCATAAATTTCGGCCAGGATGGCGTTCTCGGGGAAGTTCGCCGAGCCCACCACCACGGATCCGGACCCGTCACCAGAGCCGGCTGCGGAGCTGTTTGTGCCCAGCGGATCGCCGCCGCCACACGCCGTGACAGCGAGGGCTACGGTGAGTCCTGCGGCTGCCCCAAGCAGTGAGCGGCGGGTCGGCATGGAATTCTTCTTCATGATGTTTCTCCTGTACCTCGGGGAATCTTAAAACTATGTGAAATTCAGGGCAGAGCAGCGGTGTTGTGCTCTGGGGCCGCCTTGACCGTCTGTAAACCTGGTGAGACCACGGTGCGCTGCAGCAGGGCCAGCACGCCGTCAATCGCAATGGCGAGGACCGCAATCACTACGGCGCCACCTAATACTTGACCGTAATCCTGCACTGCAAGGCCGTCAATGATGTAACGCCCCAGTCCGCCCAGGCTGATAAAGGCCACCACGGCCACCGTAGAGATGACCTGCAGCACGGCCGATCGGAGCCCGCCCAACATGACCGCGAGCCCATTGGGGACCTCCACGCTAAAAAGGATCTGCCGCTCGGTCATGCCCATGCTGCGTGCGGCATCAACTATTTGACGGTCGACGGCGGCGATCCCGGCATAGGTGCCTGTCAAAATTGGCGGCACCGCCAACAGTACTAGGGACCAAATAGCTGGCATGAGGGACAGTGCTGAGCTGGCCAGCAGCGCAAACAGCGTCATGATGCCCAGGGTTGGCAGCGCACGCAGCATGCCTGCTAGGGAAACCACCACACCGCGCCCCCGGCCCGTGTGCCCAACGTACAGCCCAATGGGCACGGCAATGGCCAGGGAAATCAGCAGGGTCAGCCCTGAGTAGCCGAGGTGTTCCATTACCCGGACGGGAACGCCCATCGGTCCCTGCCAATTTGTAGGGTCGGTGAGCCACTGCCAACCTTGGCTGAACGGGTCCTTGGTGGTGTAGGTGGTCAGTGGCTGCGCCGTGAAGGGAAGGCTGGTGATGGGAAGGGAAGCTGTGGAGAGGCTCATGCTGACACCTCCGACGTCGTGCTTGAAGTGTTTGAATCACTTGCAGTATGTGAGGAACCCCTAGAACGGCTGGCGGATTTATTGCTGCGGAGCCAGGGCGTCAACAGTCTTTGCAGCAGCACCAAGACCACGTCCATGAGCAGCGCCAGGACCAGGGTGCCCACGATCCCCACCACAATCTCGGTGGGGAAGTTTCGCTGCAGGCCGTCGGTGAAGAGGAAGCCCAAGCTGGGGATGCCGAGCAGCGAACCTACGCTGACCAGCGAGATATTGCTGACCGAGATGACGCGTAATCCGGCAAAAAGAACGGGGATGGACAGGGGTAGATCCACGCTGAGGAAGCGCTGCACAGGGCGGTATCCCATGGCCGTGGCAGCCTGCCGGAGGTTGTCATCCACCGAGTTCAGGGCGTCGAGGGTGGAGCGAACCAGCAGCGCCACGGCGTAGATGGTCAGCGCCACAATGATGTTCGTGAAGTCCAGGATTCTGGTGCCCAGGATGCTCGGGAGGATGACGAACAGGGCCAGCGACGGCACCGTGTACAGCAGCGACCCCACGGACAAAATGATGCCGCTAGCCACCTTGTTGACCCGCGCCAGCTGCGCCAACGGGACAGCGATGAGGACGCCGAGCACCAGCGGCACGATCGCCTGAATCAAGTGGTAGCCGGCAAGGTTGAATACCTGCGGCCGATTGTCCAGAAACCATTCCATCAGCTTCGGCTTTCGCGCGTGGACTCGATGGCCGCTAGGACCTCTTGGGCATGCACGACGCCGGTCACTCGCCCCTCGCTGTCCACGGAGACTCCCAGCCCGGACGGCGAGGATAACGCCGCGTCCAAGGCGTTGCGGAGAGGATCGCCGGCGTGGAAGAGGGATCCGCCGGGGACCAACTGCGGCTGGTCCGGAACTTGGGCGCCGGGGGCGAGCCAGCCCAGCGGCCGGCCGTCATCGTCCACAACCAGCGCCCAAGCCGTCGATGCGCTGCCAAGGTGGGTGTCGGCGTCGTGCTTCCCAGCGCCCGACTTCTCCGTGCAGGCCTTCTCCGTGCGGGCCAGAGGGGCCGGATGGATGGGCACGGACTCGCCGCCGCTGAAGGATAGGCGCCGGAAACCGCGGTCGCGGCCCACAAAGTTGGCCACGAAATCATCGACGGGGGCACGGAGGATTTCCTCCGGGGGAGCGTACTGGGCCACGCGCCCGCCCGTGGCGAAAACGGCGACCCGGTCTCCGAGGATGGTGGCCTCGTCGATGTCGTGGGTGACAAAAATGATGGTCTTGGCCAGCTCGCGCTGCAACCGCAACAACTCCTGCTGGAGCTCGGCACGGACCACCGGATCCACGGCGGAGAAGGGCTCATCCATGAGCAAAACGGGCGGATCGGCGGCCAGTGCGCGAGCAACTCCCACGCGCTGTTGCTGACCGCCGGAAAGCTGATTGGGGTAGCGATCTGCCATGGCGGCAGGCAGGCCCACGGTGGCGAGTAGCTCGAGGGAACGCTTCTTGGCCTGCGCGCGCGGCACCTTGTTCAGGCGCAGCACGGTGGCAATGTTCTCGATCACGGTGCGGTGCGGGAGCAGTCCAGCCTGTTGCATGACGTAGCCCATGGAACGGCGGAGTTCGTGAGCGGGGATGGTGCTGACGTCACGTCCGTCCACGGTGATGGTGCCGGCGGTGGGCTCCACCATGCGGTTGATCATGCGCAGAGATGTGGTTTTGCCGCAGCCCGAGGGGCCAACAAAGACGGTGATCTTGCCACGTTCAATGCTGAGATTGAGGTTTTCAACAGCTGCTTGGCCCGTTTGAAAAACCTTGCTGACACCTTGGAACTGGACCATGGCGTTGCCAATCTGGCCAGCCAATTCCTGGTCAGAACGGCTACTGTCCTGGCGTGTGACGGTAAGTCTTTGGTCCGTCATGTGTGGATCCTCACTGTTGGTGGCGTTCTTGTGAATCGTTCACCTGGTGCCTGTTGATCATAGTCAGGGTCTATTTGTCACGTAAAGCGGATAGCCGGCGGGCAGTGTCTTAGGCTAACCCTATGGACACTTCGAATTCGGAATTCAGCACCAAGGGCGCCTACGTTACCGGGGCCGAGTACACGCGGGACACCAACTACATTGAAACCCGTATTACGCGCGGCGGCGAGGATGGCTACCCCGTGGAGGCAGGGCGATACCGTTTGGTAGTTTCCCGGGCGTGCCCGTGGGCGCACCGCTCCACCATTGTTCGGCGTCTGCTGGGCCTTGAAGACGCAATCTCGATTGGCGTTTGTGGACCCACGCACGATGTCCGCTCCTGGACCTTTGACCTCGATGACGGCGGTGTTGACCCCGTTCTGGGGATTGAGCGTTTGCAGGACGCGTACTTCAAGCGCACCCCCAACTACCCGCGCGGCATCACGGTTCCGGCCATCGTTGATGTGCCCAGCGGCGCCGTCGTGACCAATAACTTCCCGCAGATCACGCTCGATTTCTCTACCGAGTGGACCGAATTCCATCGCGACGGCGCCCCGGACCTCTACCCGGAAGCCCTTCGCGAAGAAATGGCCGTGGTCAACAAGCGCATTTTCACCGAGGTCAACAACGGCGTGTATCGCTGTGGCTTTGCCGGCAGCCAGGAATCCTATGACGCCGCATATGAGCGCCTGTTCGTTGCCCTTGACTGGCTCGAGGAACGCCTGGCCACGCAGCGGTACCTCATGGGGGATTCCATCACCGAGGCCGATGTCCGCCTTTTCACCACCCTGGTCCGCTTCGATGCCGTCTACCACGGGCACTTCAAATGCAACCGGAACAAGCTCAGCGAGATGCCCGTACTGTGGGCCTACGCTCGCGATCTGTTCCAGACGCCCGGCTTCGGCGACACCGTGAACTTTGAGCAGATCAAGGCGCATTACTACATCGTTCACACCGATCTGAACCCCACCCAGATTGTTCCGCTTGGCCCGGATACTTCGGGATGGACGACGGCGCACGGCCGGCAGTCACTCGGTGGCTCACCTTTCGGAAACGGAACCGCCCCCACCCGTCCGGTGGACGCGTAGGGCCACTTGGTAGAATAGCCAGTAGATATGGAGAGGGGGCCGTCATGGCCGCTGAGTTTGATATCGAGGGCCGCTGGCCGGAGCTGTTTGAGCAACTGGATGCCGTGCAGCGACGTGCCGTTGTGCAGTCCTTGGCCGCTGCCTGGCATGAGGGTTGGGAGCCCAACCGCGAGGATGTCGAGAACTTGACCGACGAAGCACGTGGCGCCATAGACGGTGCCGAATACCTGCGGCGTGTGCGTGAGGCGGCCGAGCATCATCGCCAGGTGGCGGCAGCTCAGCGCTGATGGCCTCTGAGAGCGAGTTGTGGGCGTCATACTTCTACCCGGAGACGTACAACGCTGCAACGATGAGGGGCACACTCCGCAACTGGTTTGAGGAACGCGACGCCGGAGTGCTGAGCAGCCTCGAATACGGCGTGACAGTCCGGCGGGAACGTCAGCTGCTGAGCGGAGACGCCGCGGTGCCACGCACCTACGACGCCAACCACGTGCGGGCCATCCACCGGCATTTGTTTCAAGACATTTACAACTGGGCCGGGGAGTATCGGACAGTAAACATCTTCAAAGGCACGCCAGGCGGATTCGCAAAAGTGCTGGGTGGCGAGATTGAGCGCTATCTGGGTGACATGGCGGAGCTGGTTAAATCGACTCCATGGGCGGGACTTGATCGCGGGGAGTTCGCGGAACACTGCGCAGCAGTGTTCGCATATCTCAACCAAGCTCACCCATTTCGCGAGGGTAATGGCCGCACCTCAAAGGTCTTCATGGCTCAAGTATCTGAGTTGTCACGGTATTCATTCGACTACAGCCTCGTGACCCCGGCCGACTGGAACGAGGCCTCGAAGTGGTCGGGCCCTGATCTCTTTGCGTACCCGCCGCACCCCGCGTCGCTGGTGCCCGTCTTCCTCGCGATGACGGTGGGGCACGCGTAGCCGCGGCAGGATCGTTGGTCTAGCTCTTCTTGGAGAAAGTGCCCCACCCGATTAAACCGATGACAACGATGACGCCAAACTAAAATGGGAGATTGTGCTTTTCTAACGGAGAGACAATCAGTAAGCCCGTGATCTTGCCTGAGCCGTTGTAAGCGACCCGACCCAGCCACTCTCCGGCCTCATGATTGAGCATCGTCTGACCCACCAGACCGCCGGACAGGAGTTGGTTGATCTGTTGCAAGATGACGTTCCGGCCATCGGAAGTTTGTGTCACGGTGTCGGTGCATGAAATCAAGGGGCCCGTGGCAGAAACCACTTGGTTCCACACCGACATGACCTTCTTCTTGGTGAGTAATCTTGAGCAGCTGAACGTCATCAGTGCCTTGACCCCTGCATAATTGTCCTCACTGAGCATCTGGAACACAGCCTCTGTGCGTGCCTGCAGATCTACGATCGGTTTATTCATGATTTCTCCCCTTGCATCGTGAGTTTCCGGTGCACCAAACCGCTTGTAGACTGCCTGCCTCGATACGCCAAAAGCATTCCCGATCTGTTGCCATGAAGCCCCGCGTACCCGGGCTGCCTCGACAGAGTTACGCAGGTGACGTTCGGCGGCGTGCTCAATTTCAAGCGCGAGTTCAATGCCGGCTGTGTTTTGCCCAGAGGACTGCCCAGAGTCATGTGCAGCGCTCTGATCGGAGTCTCTGGGGATAGCCTGACGGCTCGCTTGATTGACGAGCTTCAAGAGCCTAGCCAGCGGGTCGAGCTCAGCTTCAGTCATGAATCGACTCTAACAAAAAAGCGTGATCCGTCAATCTAACTTTGACAGATCACGCTTTTTTCAGTTCATGTGCTGGAACCGGATGGGCCCACGCTCGCCAGGTTCCCGGGAAATCGCGCCAGCGATTTATCGGGCCGGCGAGTGGGGATTAGCCGACGATCTTCAGGCCGGTGTTCCAGTTGAAGGTTTCGAAGGCGGGGTTGGCCTGGAGGGTCATGACCAAGAACTGGAAGCCTTCCAGTTCGCGTGAGCGCTTGAGTGCACCAACCACGATGGGGCGCATGCCGCCGTCGGTCATGAGTGAGGCTACGGCTGCTGTTGCATCGGCGTTGTCGCCAGCAATGAAGCCATCGAGGATCTGGCCTTCCGTTTCGCCGGCAATCAAGGCACCAGCGAACGTGGTGTTGAAGGCTTTGACCACATTGCCGGGGGTCAGTGCGGCGATTTCTTCAGCGGCAGAGGTGCCGGGGGCAACAACTAGGGAATCGAAGGTCTCGAAGTTCACCGGGTTGGTGATGTCAACAACGGTCTTGCCGGCCAGTGCGGCGCCGTAGGAGGTAACAACTTCCTTGGCGGCATCGAACGGCAGTGCCAACACCACGATGTCGCCGGCGGGGGCCTGGCCAACGGTGCCCGAGGTGACGTTCGTACCGAGCTCTGCGGCCACGGCGGCTGCCTTGTCGGCGTCGCGGTTCAAAAGTTCAACGCTACGTCCAGCAGCAAGGGCTCGGGTTGCAATGCCGCGTGCCATGTTTCCGGTACCGATGATGGTGATGGTGTTCATGATGGTCCTGCTTTCTAATGAATGGCTGGAAGTCGTTTACTTGAAGCTACAACTAAAGCGTAAGCATATTTGATTGAAGTGTCAAGTAAAAATGTCCAAGTCCCTCGGCTCTACTCGGATTCATGAAAAGATGGCGCCATGACTGAGTTGGAACCGCGCTGGCTAAATGACGAAGAACGCTCCGCATGGTTGGCGGTGCTTGCCATCACCACTTTGCTGCCCGGAGCCTTGGAAGCCCCACTCCAACAGGCTGCCAAGTTGTCACTTTTTGAGTACAACGTGCTTGCGATGCTGTCCGAGGCGGAGGGCGGCATCCTGCCGATGAGCGAGCTCGCCGCCAGGACTAGCGCGTCACTTTCGAGACTTTCCCATGTGGCAAAGAAGCTCCACTCACGCGGATTGGTGCAGCGCTCAGTTCATGCCGACGATGCACGCGTGACGCAGACCGCCATTACCGAGCTCGGCGTGAAGCTAATTCAAGGCTTGGCTCCTGCGCATGTGGAATCTGTGCGGGAGCTCATCTTCGATCAGCTGAACGGTGACGATGTGGCGGACCTTGCTCGCGTGGGTCGAAAGCTAGTCCGGGGCTTGGATGAGCAACACTGGACACTCCGCCCACCAGCGCAGCCCTAGGTGGCCACGGGTAGCACCTCGAAAAGGTGATGCTGACCACATTTCGGCTGTGAATTTCCTGATTTTTCCGGCCCCGTCGCCTAAGACTATGGCGGCAAACGTCAAATAGGGCAGCAAAACGTTCCCTAATGAGGCTTTAATGCCGTAACGTAGCTAAGGCTTGCCTAACTGAGGTAAGTGTTCGCTGGGGTCACCGTTAGGAAACACATTGGAATTTTCACGTCGTCAGGGTTTGAAGTTGGGTCTGTTTGCTTCGGTAGCAGCATTGGGAGTTGGCCTTGCGGGCTGCTCCACGGGCACCACTGGCGGTTCGGATGCCCAGACGACGCAGGCCTCGACTGACACTTTCCCTGTCACCATCAAGCACATTTACGGCGAAACAGTCATCGAAAAAGCCCCGCAGCGCGTCGCCACGGTGTCCTGGGTCAACGACGACGTTGCCATTGCCTTGGGTGTCATCCCCGTGGGCATGCCCAAGAACGACTGGGGCGGAAACGCTCAGGGTTCAACCCCGTGGAAGGACGCAGCCTTGGAAAAGGCTGGCGCAGCCATTGGCAGTGCGAAGGCCCCGGCCCAGTACTCGGAAGTCGACGGCATCAACTTCACCGAGATCGCCAAGACCACCCCGGACATCATCCTGGCCGCCTACTCGGGTCTGAAGCAGGAAGACTATGACAAGCTCAGCAAGATCGCCCCCGTCATCGCCTTCCCGGAGACCGCCTACGGCACCTCATGGCAGGATTCAACCACCATGATCGGCGCGGCACTGGGCAAGTCCGCTGCCGCCAAGGACCTCATCACAGCCACCGAAAAGACCATCGAGGACCAGGCCGCAAAGTACCCGTCCATCAAGAGCAAGACCTTCATCTACGGCAATCTGGACCCCGGCGCCGCAGAAGCCGTCTCCGTCTTTACCTCCGGCGACAACCGGCCCAAGTTCCTCACCAGCATCGGAATGGAGCTGGCGCCGGTCATCGTTGCGGCGGAAAAGGGCGTCGATGCCTTCTACCTGCCCTGGTCCGCCGAGAAGGCCAATGAACTCGATTCCCAGGTGTTTGTCAGTTGGGTGGCCGATGAGAAGGCCAAGGACGCGATCGTGAAAGACCCTCTGCTGGGCCAGATCCCTGCCGTCAAAAAGGGCGCCTTTGTCACCGACTCCGACAACACCCTCACGCTGTCCATCTCCGCCTCCTCCCCGCTGAGCCTGCCGTGGACGCTGGACAAGTTCCTGCCCCTGCTCGGCGCCGCAGCGGACAAGGCCTAAGGAAGCCGCCAGTGACAAGCGCACCAGCTGTTGCGAGGGGAGGCTCGACGCCGGAAACGGCTTCGCTGCCATCCTCCGCTGCCGCCGGGGCCACCCGGGACACCCGCAAGTCGGGTTCCTTGGTTGAGCCCGGGGTCAGGAATGCTGCACCCGAAGGCAAGGGCATGACGTCCGGGGTGCGGACGTTCAGCAACCGCCGCCGCCTCGCGTGGCTGGTGGTGCTGGCTGCCGTCCTGGTCCTAGTCGCACTGTTGTCGCTGGCTGTGGGCGCCCGCAACATTTCACTGTTCACGGTGGTGGAGGCCGTGTTCAACTTTGACCCGGCCAATGGAGATCACGCAGTGGTGTCCTCGCGCATGGTGCGCACCGTTGCCGGTCTGGTGGTTGGCCTGTCGCTGGGCCTGGCCGGCACCTCCATGCAGGGCGTTGCGCGCAACCCCCTTGCGGATCCCGGCATCTTGGGGATCAACGCCGGAGCCGCACTGGCAGTGGTGGCAGGCATCTTCTTCTTTGGCGCGGCAGGCGTCTCCAGCTACCTGTGGTTTGCCTTCGGCGGCAGTGCAGTCGCCGCCGTCGTGGTTTATGCGGTGGCCAGCCTAGGACGCTCCGGGGCAACCCCCGTGAAGCTTGCCCTGGCCGGGGCTGCGATGGCCGCGGGGATGGGCTCGCTCATGAGTGCCATGCTGGTCACCAGCCAGGACTCCCTGGAACTGTTCCGCAGCTGGCAGGTGGGCGCGCTCGCCGGGAAATCGTGGGACTCCGTCCTTTCCGTGCTGCCGTTCGTGCTTCTTGGCGCCATCATTCTGCTGTGCTCCGGGCGGCTCCTGAACACCTTGGCCCTGGGTGACGACATGGCCCGCGGTTTGGGGCAGCGCCCCGGACTGGGACGGGCAATCTCTGCGGTGGGCATTGTGCTGCTGTGTGGCTCGGCCACCGCACTGGCCGGGCCCATCGCCTTTATCGGACTGGTTGTCCCGCACCTGCTGCGCGGCCTTGTGGGCCCCGACTACCGCTGGCTGCTGCCCTTGTCACTGCTGGCGGCCCCGGTGATTTTGCTGCTGGCCGACATTCTCGGGCGCGTGATCCTGCTCCCCGGCGAAGTACCGGCCGGGATTTTGGCGGCCATGATGGGCGCCCCGATCTTCATTGCCGTGGTGCGGCGCGGAAAGCAGGCGGAACTGTGAGCCTGCTGGAGAAAAACACCATGCCCAAACCAGCGCTGCCCAAGGCAGCGCTGCCTCAGGCAACCGGCGCCTGGGTGCGCGAACAGCGCAAGGCCCCGCGCCGCCGTCGAACCTTCATCATGGGTGGCATGGGACTGCTGGTCTTCGCCTTGCTTGCCGTGAACGTCCTGCTGGGAAGCTACACCGTCACCATCCCCGACTTCCTCGCCATGCTCGGCGGGGAAAACATTCCCGGTGCGAGCTTCATCGTCATGGAAAATAAGCTGCCGCAGGCGATCCTGGGTCTGCTGGCCGGGGCCTCCTTCGGCGTGGCCGGGGCCATCTTCCAGACAATGCTGCGCAATCCGCTCGCCAGCCCGGACATCATCGGCATCAGCTACGGTGCCAGTGCCACGGCCGTTGCCGCCATCGTGCTGTTCGGTGTCCGCGGCGCAGGAATCTCCGTGGCCGCGATCATTGGGGCGCTGGCCGTGGCGCTGCTCATCACCATGCTGGCACGCGGTCGCGGCGGCACCGGGCTGATCCTCATTGGCATTGGTGCAGCCGCCTTCATGCAGGCCGCCGTCACGTTCCTGCTGTCCCGGGCTGACACGACCAGCGCCCAGGAGATCATGGTGTGGCTGACGGGCTCGCTGAACTCGGCCAACTGGGAACGGGTCGCCATCCTGGCCGTGGCGCTGCTGGTGCTGGTGCCGTTCACCGCCGCCGGGTCTCGGGATTTGCGCGGGCTGTCCCTGGGTGACGACACCGCGGCCGGACTTGGTTTCAGTGTTTCGCGCGCCCGCGGGCTGCTGACAATCATGGGCGTGCTCCTGGCAGCCCTGCCCACGGCAGCCGCCGGGCCCATCGCCTTCGTGGCATTCCTCTCGGGACCCATTGCCAAACGCCTCAACGGGGGAGCTGCCAGCCTGCCGCTGTCGGCACTGGTGGGTGCCGCCATTGTGCTGGCCGCAAATTTCATGGCAGTCAACGCCATCCCGGGAACCTCACTTCCTGTCGGAGTCGTCACGGGAGCGCTGGGCGCACCCTTCCTGCTCTGGCTGCTGATTTCATCCAACCGCGCCAACCAAGGAGGCTGAGATGACCAAAAGTGCATCGAAACCCACTGACAGCACGCGTGATGCAACACTGTCAGCCCGCGGGCTGTCCCTGGCTTATGGGGAACGGCACATCGTGGAGAACCTCGACGTCGAACTGCCTGCGGGCAAGGTGACCATCATTGTGGGCGCCAATGCCTGCGGCAAATCCACCTTGCTGCGCGGCTTGGCCCGGCTGCTTAAGCCAAGTGCCGGCGTCGTCCATCTCAATGGGACCGACATCCACAAGGTGCCCACCCGAGATCTGGCCCGCAAACTCGGCATCCTGCCGCAGACGCCCACGGCGCCGGACGGCATTAGCGTGGCCGATCTTGTGGGGCGCGGCCGCAGTCCCCACCAGGGCTGGTTCCGCCAGTGGACCCCGGCCGACGACGACGCCGTGGCCGCCGCGCTGAACGTCACCGGCACGGCCGAGCTGGCCAATCGAAGTATTGACGAGCTCTCCGGCGGGCAACGGCAACGGGTCTGGATTGCCATGGCTCTGGCGCAGGAAACTGATGTGTTGCTGCTGGATGAGCCCACCACCTACCTGGATCTGGCACATCAGGTGGAGGTGCTTGATGTGGTCTCCGAGCTCAACGCCCGGCGCGGCATCACGGTGGCCATCGTGCTGCATGACCTGAATTTGGCCGCGCGCTACGCCGACCATTTGATTGCCATGAAGCACGGCGACATTGTGGCGCAAGGTGCCCCGGCCGAGGTGCTGACCGCCGAACTGGTGCAAGAAGTATTCGGGCTCGAATCGGTGGTGGTGCCCGATCCTGTGGTGGGCACGCCCATGGTGGTGCCGGTGGGGCGCCGGGCGGCGCTGTTGGCTGACGCCGCGGCGCAACGCTTAGCTATCTCAGAGCCGCCCGCATCAGAATTGTTCGCAACCGAATTTTCCGTAGTAGAAGGAGTACAGGCATGAGCTCGGCAATCTTGGAAAATGAGGCCGCTATGGTCGCGGCTCTTGAGGCGGATCCGATCAAGCCCATGCGGGTCTTTGATCTGCAGGTCAGTGCCGTGCAGCGGTTGAGTGAGCATTTCCGGCGCATCACCCTCACTGGCCCGGACCTTGATTTGTTTGGTTCTAACGCTGAGGGTGAAACCCTGGATCTGCGCGTTAAGATCATGATTCCCTCGCCGGGCTATGCGCTGCCGGAGTTCAGCAATATTCGCGGCTCGCTGCAGGATGACTGGTACCAAACGTGGCGTGGACTGGATGAATCGGTGCGTGGGGTAATGCGCACCTACACCGTCCGTAGCCTGCGCCGCGCCGTTCCTGCCTCGGAGCATTCCCCTGCTGTCCCGGCGGAGATGGACATTGACTTTGTGTTGCACCTGGACGGCGGATCGGGGCCTGCCGCCGAGTGGGCCGCCTCCGCTGTAGTGGGGGATGCTCTGCTGCTAGTTGGTCCTTGCGCGCGCTGGGGCGACTGCTTGGGCATCGAGTTTGCGCCCGGCGAAGCAGAACGCGTACTGCTCGTGGGAGATGAGACGGCAGTTCCTGCCATTGCCGCCATTTTGGAAACCCTGCCACCGCATATCAGCGGTCAGGCCGTGCTGGAAGTTCCCGCGGCCGCGGATTTTCTGGACATCTCCACGCCAGCCAACGTTGAAATCCTGTGGCTTGCTCGGGGCGGCATGGTTCACGGTGAGGCCTTGTCCGAAGCGGTGCGATCGCTCATTGCCCCGGCGGCATGCGATGTGGGCGAGGAGCCTGAAGAGGTAGATATTGACGCCTCTATCCTGTGGGAGACCCCGGTTGGCACTGCCGGCCACGGCCTGTATGCCTGGATCGCCGGAGAGGCTGCCGCCATTCGCGACCTACGCCGCTACCTGGTGCGCGATGTGGGCATGGACAGGAATGCTGTGGCGTTCATGGGCTACTGGCGCAAGGGGCAAGCGCTGTCGTAGCAGAAATTGCTGCGCGGCGGCGGAAGCTTTTTTGCACATGCTTTTCGCACAATCACCCTCGGGAAACTGCTGACATGTGGGGTGGATCGGTGGATACTTTCACTTATCCCATCCGTGATCAGTGCCTGACGCCAGGAGAAATGCCATGACGGTCCGTCTTACCCCGTATCTGAACTTTCGTGACACTGCTAAGGCTGCGTTGGAGTTCTATCAGTCCGTCTTTGGTGGCACGCTAGCGATGAGTACGTACGCAGAATTTAGTATGTTTGAAGACCCCGCCGAGTCCGGAAAAATCATGCATGGCATGGTGTCCGGAGACCACGATGTGGTCATCATGGGAGCGGATGTGCCCAATTCAATGGAACTTGGAGCTAATTCCAGTGTTTGCCTCTCTGGTGACGACGAGGCTGTGCTGCGCGGCTGGTGGGCCGGACTGCTCGACGGCGCAACAGTGGCCGAGCCTCTGACGAAAGCGCCGTGGGGTGACACCTTTGGCCTGCTGACGGACAAGTTTGGCGTGCCGTGGATGGTTAATATCGACGGATCGTCCAAGGCTTCGTAGCAGCCCGCAATATGCCTGAGTGCAGCCCTGACTACAGGAGCCGCAGCATTTGCTGTGTTAGCGTTCGCTAAAAACGTGCCATAGCTGGGATAGCCTTTTTAGCCCTGCAGTAGCGCTAATGCTGTGTCCAAGGTGGCCAGCGCCTGAGCGTTATCGATGCGGGACAAGGTCATGGCTGCGATCACTAGAGAGCTGAGCACCGTGGCCAACTGGAGGCGGGCGCCGTCGTCCATTTCTGGGTGAAGGGCAGCGGCACCGCGGCCTAGCGCACTCTTTAACTCTTCCCGATATCCAGCGATGGCTTGGCTGACGGCGGTCTCGTTCGAAATCGGCGCGCCGGCCGCATTCAGGAGCAGGCAGCCGCTGTGGGACTGCAGCGAATCGGCTTGACTCAGTGCTTGGCGCAGGCCGGTGAAATAGTTAGTGAGCGCGTCCGGGGCCACATTGGCGTCCGCCAAAGGCTGAAGTCGTGGGCGGATGATCTCGCGGAGATAACTGGCCACAGCAGCATCAAAAAGCCCGCGCTTGTTGCCAAAGGCATGATAAATGCTGGACCGGCTCAGTCCCGTGGCACGCTCAAGCTCAGGGAGAGAAGCCTCCTCGTAACCGCGCTCCCAAAAAACTGCCCGCGCAGAGCGAACTGCATCGTCCGTATCAAACGTTTGCATGCGTCCCAAGTGAGCCCCTCACTTTGTGAATCGATCAGTCCACTATATAGTGGATTACTCATTCCATAATAGTTCACACGCGGTGTGAAAATGCCGCGCAGACACTTTCGCACCACCAAGGGAGTTCACGCCATGTCCACCACTGTCAGCACCCAAATCCAACTCGCCGCCCGCCCCATTGGCTGGCCCACTGCCGCCGATTTCACCACCGCGCGGGTAGAGCTAGGCGAGCTGGGGCCAGATCAGCTTCGCGTGGTCAATGAGTACATCTCCGTAGACCCGTACATGCGCGGCCGCATGAGCGACGCGAAGAGCTACGCAGCACCCTACGCTCTGGGGGAAACGATGACTGGCGGTGCCATCGGGCGAGTTATCGAGTCGACGAGCGAAAGTATTCCGGTAGGTTCGGTGGTGCTGCACCAGTTCGGCTGGCGCGATGTTGTCCAAGAAGATGCTGTCGGGTTCAGGATTGTTCCGGAAATTCCCGGCGTGCCACTGTCGGTGTACCTGGGCATTCTTGGTATGACGGGCTTGACCGCCTACGTTGGTCTGAGTGCGATCGCGGGCCTGAAAGCCGGTGACACGGTCTTTATTTCCGGTGCAGCCGGAGCCGTTGGTAGTGCCGCTGGCCAGATCGCCCGACTCATGGGCGCCAGCCGCGTCATTGGATCCGCTGGTAGTGACGAGAAGGTGGCCCTGCTGAAGGAAAAGTACGGCTACGACGAAGCATTCAACTACAAGTCCGGGCCTGTGCGTGAGCTGCTCGCAGCCGCTGCGCCGGAGGGCATTGACGTCTTCTTCGACAATGTTGGCGGCGATCACCTTGAGGCTGCGCTCGATGTCTTCAACCCCGGCGGCAGGGCTGCCCTGTGTGGTGCCATTGCCGGCTACAACGTCACTGACCGCAAGGTGGGTCCGGACAATATGGCCAATATGATCACCCGCGGCCTCTCGCTCAAGGGCTTCACCCTGGGCAGCTACCTTGACCTCGCTCCTGAGTTCAATGCGAACATGAGCAAATGGTTTGCAGCTGGGGAGATCGCCTTCGATGAAACAGTGGTCGACGGGATCGATCATGCAGTGGACGCGTTCCTAGGCATGATGCGCGGCGCCAACACGGGCAAAATGGTGGTCCGTACAGCGGCCATGGCTGACCTGATCTGAGCTGAGCTGCCCGGCTGAGCCGAGCTGAGCTGATCGGTCCGGCCCGGCCCGGCTCGCCGGGTGCGCTCTGGCTAGTCGCGGAGCTGGGAGAGGATCCGCGCCAGTTCGCTTTGGTCTTCTGCGTTGAGTCGGCCAAAATATTCCTTGGATTTATCCCGGCGTTCGGCCTGCACCTCGGTAAACAGTTGGCGCCCGGCATCCGTGGGGACAATGAGCGTTGCCCGTCGGTCCGAGGGATCAGCGTCGCGGCGGACCAATCCTTTGGCCTCCAGCTGGTCGACCACTTCGGTGGCCGAGCGCGGTGCAATGCGCAGGCGCTCGGCTAGATCCTTGAGCCGAACATCGCCGGTGTTGCAATCGGGGCCGCAGTCGCTGGGAGTGTGGCTGTGAGTGGCGCTGGGGTTGTGGCCGTGACTGTGCCGATTGAGTGTCATCAGCGCACGCCACTGATGCGGGGTCAGCTCCCACGGGGCGAGTTGTTCGGCCCAGGTGCGCCGCAATCCGCGAAAAGCCGCGTGAAAAAGTTCGCCGAGCTCGGGCGCATCGTCGTGGGAAGTCGTACTGTCCGGGGAAGCCGTGCCATCAAGGGAAGCCATGCACTAAGCATACTCACTATTGACACGTAACCACATAGTGAGGTAACCTCTGTATTAGTTGGTGCGAGTCCCGCACCCCGCACACCATTGGAGGTGGCGCCCATGACGGAGAGCATCCGCATACAAAAACAAAAACCCGGCCGTGACAGTTCCGGCTCATCAGACTCTCGCGGCTCCCAAGAGCACAAGGGTCGCGGCCCCACCCGCGTAAACCCGGCCGACAAGCAGCAGATCAAGCGCCACCCGGTCAGCTTCAAACGCATCGTTGCACTGTTCGCACCGCACAAGGTGAGAATAGCCGTCGTCGTACTTCTTATTACCGCATCCAGCGTCATCAGCCTGGCGCAACCATTCCTGGTCCGCAGCATCATCGATACCGCGCTGCCCACCAAGGACGTCCCGCTGCTGGCGTGGCTGGCGATCGCCATGATCGCCGTTGCCGCCGCCACCGCCCTGATCGGCGTGGTGCAGACGTGGATGACCACCAAAATGGGCCAACGGATCATGCACACCCTGCGCACCAGGCTCTTCACGCACCTGCAAAAACAATCGCTCGCCTTCTTCACCCGCACTCGCAGCGGTGAGGTGCAATCGCGCCTGAACAACGATATTTCCGGCATGCAATCGGTCATCACCTCAACCGCAACGGGCGTGGCATCCAACGTCACCACCGCCGTTGGCACAGCCGTGGCCATGGTGGTCCTGTCCCCGAAACTTGCGCTGCTTTCGCTGATCGTCATCCCGCCGGCCGTCTGGTTTTCCCGCCGCGTGGCCCTGCTGCGCCGCGACATCACCTCAACCATGCAGGCCGAACTCGCCACCATGAACACCTATGTGGAGGAGGGGCTGAGTATCTCCGGGGTCCGGCTCGCCAAAACCCTCGGCACCACCGACCGCGACGCCACCCGCTACACCGAAAGTTCCGAACGCCTCATTGGGCTGGAACTGCGCTCGCAGCTGGCCGGCCGCTGGCGGATGGCCACCATGGGCATCATCTTCTCTGCCATCCCGGCGCTGATTTATTTTGCCGGCGGACTGCCCGGAAACACCATGAGCATCGGTACCATCGTGGCATTCACCGCCCTGCAAGCCACCATTTTCCGCCCCATCATGGGCCTGCTGAACCTCGGCGTCCAATGGGTCACGGCCATGGCCCTGTTCAGCCGCATCTTTGAATACCTCGACCTGGTCCCGGACATCACTGCCCCGGAAAACCCCGTCCCCTTGGACCCGTCCACGGTGCGTGGCGAGGTCCGCTTTGAAAACATCCATTTCGCGTACGACGACGGGAGGGACGTTCTGCGCGGAATCGACCTTGCGCTTCCCGCCGGCACCACAACCGCCGTGGTGGGCCCCACCGGTTCCGGCAAGTCGACGCTGGGTGCGTTGCTGCCGCGACTTCACGATGTCACCGCCGGCCGCGTCACGATTGACGGCGTGGATGTACGCGAAATTGCCCCCGAGGTACTGGCCCGCATTGTGGGCGTGGTGTCCCAGGAAAGTTATTTGGTCCACGCCTCCATCCGCGAAAACCTACTGCTGGCGGCACCGGATGCCGACGATGCAACTCTCTGGAAGGCCCTGGCTTCTGCACAAATCGCAGACCTTGTGGCCGGATTGCCAGATGGGTTGGACACTCTGGTGGGTGCCCGCGGTCACCGCTTCTCCGGAGGAGAGCAGCAGCGGCTGGCCATTGCCCGGACCATTCTGCGAAACCCGAGAGTACTGGTACTCGATGAGGCCACCTCGGCCCTGGATAACACCACCGAAGCCGCCGTTCAGCTTGCACTGGACCACCTGTCAACAGGGCGCACCACCCTGACCATCGCCCACCGGCTCTCCACCGTGGAGGACGCCGATCAGCTGGCCGTACTGGAAGGCGGGATACTCGCTGAGGTGGGAACACCACAGAACTTGGCAGCTGCGGGAGGCGCCTATGCGGCCCTCATCGCAGCCGGCGAAGAGCTGGAACTGGCTTCCTAAAGCGGTCCCCGATGCTTCACATGGCTCCGGATCAGTCCGGTCTTGATCCGGACATAGACTTGGCGTACATAAATCCGGCCACTTTTGGGCAGCGGCACGCATCAACGGCGTGCGCCACCTGGAGGCGGTCGGGACTGCTGGCGGCAAGGAGTAGGCGTGGAATTTTCAGCACGGTACGTGGCATTAGGCGATTCGTTTACCGAAGGTCTGGGCGACACCGACCATACACGACCCAACCAAGTTCGCGGTTGGGCGGACAGGGTGGCCGAACAACTCGCACTGGCGCACCCGGAGCAATCCTGGGGCTACGCAAATTTGGCCATCCGCGGCAAGAAAATGAAGCAGATCCTGAGCGAGCAAATCGATGCCGCCGTGACCCTGAATCCCACGCTCGTCACCATCTACTCCGGCGTCAACGATATTCTGCGGCCCAAGGTGGATATCGACGCCATGGTTGCTTCGTATTCCGAGGGCATCGCCAAGCTGGCAGCCACCGGCGCCCGCGTCCTGATCTTCACCGGCTATGACGCCAGCTCGTCAAAGGTCTTCGCCAGCATTCGCGGCCGCACCGCCGTCTACAACGAACTGGTCCGTGAAGTTGCCGAGACCCACGGCGCCGAGCTCGTGGACTACTGGCGGTTCCGCGAGTACAACGACTGGCGCCTGTGGGGGATCGACCGCATGCACATGTCCACACCGGGCCACATCAACATGGCCAACCGTGTGCTGGAACAACTCGGTGAAACCGCGCGCCTCCCCATGCCGGATCTCCCGCCCATCCCCGTACGCACCACCAGCGAGACCCTCAAAGACAACGCCGCCTGGACCAAAGAATATGTGGGCCCGTGGGTCAGTCGACGACTGCGTGGGGTCTCTTCGGGCGATAACTTGAGCGCACGCTGGCCAAGCCTGCGATCCCCGCTGGTCTAGAAGCCGCTGGCCCAGAATCCGCTGGTCTAGAAGCCGCCCGGATCCCCAAAAGCTCGGCGAACCTCGACCCCCAAGAGCTCGGCGGACCTCGACCCCCAAGAGCTCGGCGGACCTCGACCCCCAAGAGCTCGGTCCCTAAAGATACGTAGTAACTACCGATGTATTGCTACCGACCCATCCGTAACCTCGAAGCAATGGCATTGCGAAAAACCCCATGGGGAAACAGTGGGGGAGCGTTGGGGGAGGAACAGGAAATGGTCTTATTTGGTGGAGCCTTATTTGGTGGAGCTGCGATGGAGTCTGGACAAGGGATAAATCTCGAGTCTGGATACTCGGCGCCGCAGCAAAAGCAAACGCAGCAGCACGGTTTGGTTGCTGTGGGAAACGGCTCGGAGGCGCAGCTACCGGGGGCGGCTCACCACGATATTCGTGGAATCTGGCCCATCGAGCTCAGTTTTTCTTCCTAAGCTCCGCAACTTAGCTTCCCAAACTAACGGCCAGATCTGAGCGGCTGGAAGCTGCCAAGGGGCTGGGACTGGCGGGACGGCGTCGCGCATTCAGTTGTGCATTCGTGGGGTTCCACGCAGTGACGGCGCAGTGAGAATACAGAAAAGAATCAGTGCGGAGCCATTGGGGGACGCACAGGCGGGGCGCGAAAACATCTTTCACGCCCTGCGTGTGTGTTTAATGCAGGGCATGATATGGGCCAATTAGGGTTAATCGCTCCCTTGCATCTAGACTGGTTAGGCGCTAGGTAGCGCGGAGCGTGTGCAATTGCTCCGGTTTGCGGTGATTATCCTCCCGCGGGCCGGTAGTTAGGGGCTCAAGTTGCGTGCATTCGGGTATTCGCCGGACGGTCACCTCCTCATCATCATGTAAATGACGGCGGGGAATCATGCTGTCCAAGGGCGGACGCTGCCTTCTCGCACGGTTTACACCAGTGAACCGTATTCATACATTTATTAGGAGTGATCATGGCAGCTCATTGCCAGGTGACTGGAGCCGAGCCGGGCTTCGGACATAGCATTTCGCACTCGCACCGCCGCAACAAGCGTCGGTTCGATCCGAATATCCAGAAGAAGCGCTACTGGGTTCCGTCCTTGCGCCGCAACGTTACGTTGCAGCTTTCCGTCAAGGGCATCAAGACCATCGACGTTCGCGGCATTGACGCTGTCGTCGCAGAAATTCTCGCTCGTGGGGTGAAGCTCTAGTGGCAAAAGACAAGGACGTACGTCCGATCATCAAGCTCAAGAGCACCGCGGGCACTGGTTTCACGTACGTAACTCGTAAGAACCGTCGTAACACTCCGGACCGTTTGGTTCTGAAGAAGTACGATCCCAAGATCCGTCAGCACGTCGAATTCCGAGAGGAGCGCTAAGACTATGGCTAAGAAGTCCATGATCGCGAAGAACGAGCAGCGCAAGGTTATCGTCGAGCGTTACGCCGAAAAGCGTCTCGCCCTGAAGAAGGCCCTCGTTAGCCCTACCTCCACCGACGAAGAGCGCGAAGCGGCCCGCCTGGGCCTGCAGAAGCTCCCCCGCAACGCATCGCCGGTACGTGTTCGTAACCGCGACGCCATTGACGGCCGTCCCCGTGGAACGCTCCAGAAGTTCGGCATCTCCCGTGTACGCTTCCGCAAGATGGCACACGCTGGCGAACTGCCCGGTATCAAGAAGTCCAGCTGGTAATCACTGATTTCCGGTTGTAAATAGGGCGGTGACCTTCGGGTTACCGCCCTTTTTGCTGCCCTTTTGCCGGGCCCGCTGCTCGAGCTTGTCCAGGTCCAGGAATTTCTGTGGTGTCTCGCGCTGGATGAGCCGTTATTGCGAGAGTTACTGTCGCGTCGGCGCCCATTTCCTGCAGCATTGTCTAAGATGCGGCATTCCCTAAGCTGCGACGCCGGAATCCTCACCCTTCGCTGTGCCCGACGGCGGTCTCAAGAGCCGCAGCCCGTGTCGACGGGACGGGGTGAACAGCCCGAAATGATCCCAAATTGGCCCCGAGTGTGTCGGCTGAGAGCGAAATAACCCTAGAATCCGGGAAATTTGCGTCAAAAATAGGGCAAATTTGCCGGATTCCCGCGGAATTGCTGGTAAGTTCGCTAGCAGTGGTTGACACGCAACCGCGTGGAATTGGATTCACTTTACGTCCAGGAGGACAAACATGGCTAAGAACCGTAGCGAATTGGTTGCTGAAGTTGCTGCAAAGGCTGAGACCAGCCAGACCGCAGTAAACGCTGTTTTGGATGCGCTCTTCTCCGTTTTCGAGAGCTCCGTTGCAGCCGGCGAAAAGATCACCATCCCGGGCTGGCTCTCCATCGAGCGCACCGACCGTGCAGCACGCACCGGCCGTAACCCGCAGACCGGCGAGACCATCCAGATCGCAGCAGGCCACAGCGTGAAGCTCTCCGCTGGCTCCAAGCTGAAGGCTGCTGTCAAGAAGTAATTTCTTCACAGTTCCTTTGAAGGCGGTCGGCATCAGCTGGCCGCCTTCAAGCTTTTAAGTCAGCTTTTAGGCCAGCACCTTTTGGGCCATCACTGAGTCTGGAATTTTTCTCCGCATTGTCCCTGCTTTTATCTCAGCACTGTGCAGTAGCAGGCACGGCAGCCTCGGTGCTGGAGGTCCACTCCTGACTCTTCAAGGCTCTGCTGGGGTCTTCTTGCGCTTTCCTGTGAGATCCCTGATTCGCCCGATGTTCACTGGGTGCAGGAGAATAGAGGGGTGCCACCCGTAGACTCTGCCCCCGCCACCACCGTCCGTACCTCTGCGCCATCCCGCGGAGGTACTTTTGACAACGGAATTCCCAGCTATTGGTGGTGGCTCGGACTCGCGACAGCTATGGCCGCAGTGGTGCTGGCGCTCCTGTGGACAGGCGCCACAGCCGTCCAGCTACTGGCCGATCCGGGGGCATTCACACGATGGGGCCTGCCGTTGGCCACCACCATCCACAACTTGGCATTGTCCTCGGTCATTGGTGCCCTCGTGTTCGCCGTGGTCATCCTGCCCAAGGATCTCAAGCAACACCGACCGCACTCCGGTCGGCAACAAGAAGACGCTGCCAAGCGCAAAGCTGTCCCCGAGCATCCTGCCTTTACCCGGGCCATGACGCTCGCCATGGTGGCTGGCGGGGTCTGGACCATCTCCGCGATCGCCGTGCTGGTACTGACATATTCCAGTATTTCCGGACTCCCATTGACCGGTAACAGTGAATACACCAACATGCTGGTGTTCTTTATGACGGAGCTGCCCGTGGGGCAAGCCTGGCTGACCATCACCATTGTTGCCGCAGTGGTCACCACACTGGCATTTGGGCTGCGCAACATCAGCGCCTTGGCCGTGCCGCTGGTGCTGGCAATGCTCTCTTTTGTCCCACAAGCCCTGATCGGGCATTCGGCCTCTAGCGCCGATCATAAGGGTGCTGTGAACTCTCTGTTCCTGCACATCACCGGAGCCTCATTCTGGGTGGGTGGCATCATCGTTCTGGTGGTTGTTTCGGGTGTTTTGGGCAAGATCACGGCCCAAACTCTCAAACGTTTCTCCGCCTTGGCACTCTTCGCTTTCGTGGCAGTTGCAGGTTCCGGCATCATCAACGGTGCCATCCGCATCACCAACTGGCACGATCTCTTCTACTCCTCCTACGGACAACTGATTCTGGCGAAGTTTGCTGCCACTGTTGTCCTAGGCGTCATTGGCTACATGCACCGGGAATGGATCATTCCGCGCCTTGAGGGCGGCAAGAAGGAGAACGGGAAGACCCGCCGCCTGCTGTGGCAACTCATTTTTGTTGAACTGCTAGTCATGGGCATTGTCAGCGGCATTGCCGTTGGCCTGGGTCGATCCGCCCCACCACAGTCACGCGAGTTGTCCGCGACAGCCCTGACGCCTGCGCAGATCCTCACTGGCTACCCGCTGCCCCCGGAGCTTGAGTTTTCCCGTTGGTTCACGGAATGGCGGATGGACTGGCTGTGGGTGTTCTTTGCCGTCTTGGCTGGCGCCGCCTACCTCATGGGGATCATGAAGCTGCGCAAACGCGGTGACAAATGGTCGGTGCTACGCAGCGCTTCGTGGTTCGTTGGTCTGCTGGCGCTGGTCTACATCACCTCCGGTGGCCCGGCCGTGTACGGTGCCGTCACGTTCAGCGCCCACATGGTAGAGCACATGGCGTTGATGGCCATTGCGCCGCTGTTCCTCGCTCTGGGATCGCCCATTTCACTTGCCTTGCAGGCACTAACACCCCGCAGGGACGGTTCTCGTGGGATCCGTGAATGGATCCTGGTGCTCGTACACTCCCGGTATTCCAAGGTCATCACGCACCCGCTCTTCGCTGCCGCAAACTTCTCCGGCAGCCTGATCCTGTTCTACTACTCCCCAGCGTTCAACTTGGCCATGAAATACCATGTCGGTCACGAGCTGATGATCATCCACTTCTCGCTCACTGGCTACATCTTCGTGCAGAGCATGATTGGCGCCGACCCGCTCCCCACCCGAGCTCCCTACCCGCTGCGTCTGCTGCTACTGCTGGCCACTATGGCGTTCCACGCCTTCTTCGGTGTCTCGCTCATGATGGCCACGGGGCTGCTCTCCGGGGAGTACTTCGGCAACATGGGCCGGCCCTGGGGTGATGGGGCTCTGGTTGATCAGCAAACCGCCGGCGGCATCGCTTGGGGTGTGGGAGAGTTCCCCACCCTCATGATCGCCCTGGGAGTGGCCTATATGTGGGCAAAGTCCGATGCGCGCGAGACTAAACGCAAGGACCGGGCGGCCGACAGGAATAAGGACGCCGAATTGGGCGCTTACAATGACATGTTCGCCCAACTGGCGGCCCGTGATAATGCCATGGCGCAATCGGGCCGTGGACCGGCATTGCCGCATCTGCATCACACGCAGGAACGCTCCGAACAAGGCGCAGCCGGCAACACCGCAGGTGTCGCCGAAGACGGTAAGAACAGCAAGAGCAGCAAGAACAGTAGCAGTAAGACTAGTAACACCGAAGACAGTAAAACTCGTGAGCCGGAGAACCCGGCCAGATCGCAAGGAGAAGCGAACTAGTGGATTCCGCAACGAAAACCACCCCTGCCGCAGCCAAGTCTGTCAGGGTCAGGGCCTCTGAGCTTGAAGGCCGCGGCTGGTTGAACACCGGTGGTGTGGAGCTGAACCTGGAGAAGCTGCGCGGCAAGATCGTGCTGCTGGATTTCTGGACCTTCTGCTGCATCAACTGCCTGCACGTTCTTGATGAGCTGCGCCCCTTGGAAGAGGAATACAAGGACGTCTTGGTGACGGTCGGTGTGCATTCGCCCAAGTTCGAGCACGAAGCTGACCCCGTTGCCCTGGCCGCGGCCGTTGAGCGTTACGAGATTCACCACCCAGTTCTGGATGACCCCGAGCTGGTCACCTGGCAGGCATACTCGGCCCGGGCCTGGCCCACGCTGGTGGTTGTGGACCCCGAAGGCTACATCGTGGCGCACATGTCAGGTGAGGGCCATGCTGCTGGCTTGGCCTCGTTCATTCCTGAGCTGATCGCCGAACACGAGGCCAAGGGCACCTTGCACCGCGGTGACGGCCCGTACGTTGCCCCGGAACCGGTGTCCCGTGACCTGCGTTTCCCCGGTAAGGTCCTGCCATTAGCCACGGGCAACTTCCTGGTCTCGGACACCGGCCATCACCGCCTCGTGGAAACGGGCCCTGATCTGGCTACCGTTGTTCGCACCATTGGCTCCGGCACCAAGGGCTACCTTGACGGCGCGGCCGAGGATGCACAGTTCAACGAACCTCACGGACTGGCCCTGCTCCCGGCTGAGCTGGCCGCCGCGGTGGGCTACGACGTCGTCGTGGCTGACTCGGTAAACCACCGCCTCCGCGGAGTCACCTTGGCCACCGGCGCCGTGCGCACCCTTGCCGGCAACGGCGTCCAGCGCCTCTTGGAGGCGGGCCCTGCCCGAGTGAACGACGACGGCGCAGCAGCCTCTGAGACGTTCCTCGGCACCGCGCCGCTAGAGGTCGCGCTTTCTTCGCCGTGGGATGTTGCCTATTCAACAGTGCTGAAGACGGTGGTTATCGCCATGGCTGGGACCCACCAGATCTTTGACTTTGATCCGTCTAGCGGTGCGGTCACCGTGGTGGCTGGCAATGGTCTCGAGGGATTGTTGGACGGGCCGGCCGATCAGGCTTGGTTTGCCCAGCCTTCCGGACTCACCGAAGATGCCCAAGGCAATATCTGGGTAGCTGATTCGGAAACCTCCGCCTTGCGTGTTCTGAAGTTCGCGAGCGACGGGGAAGCAGGAGTCATAACGGCGAGTGTTGAGACGGCCATCGGCGAGGGGCTCTTTGACTTCGGTTTCCGTGATGGCGAGGCCGATCAGGCGCGTCTGCAGCACCCCTTGGGAGTTGCCGTGCTGCCTGATGGTTCGGTAGCTATTGCGGACACTTACAACGGTGCTGTGCGTCGCTACGATCCGGCCACCAAGACTGTCAGTACCTTGGCTCGCGGTCTGGCTGAACCTAGCGATGTCTTGCTGGATGAAACTGGCGAGGTGCCGTTGCTCATTGTGGTTGAGTCCAACCAGCACCAGCTGATTCGCCTTCCTCTGCCCAAGAACGCGTTGCAGGTTGATGAGGGTGCTGTTCAGACGCAGCGCCCCAAGACCGATGTGGCTCCGGGCGAATTGCAGCTGACCATCAACTTCTCCGCGCCGACAGGACAAAAGCTTGATGACCGCTGGGGTGACCCCACCCAGTTGAAGGTTTCCTCCACGCCGCCGGAACTGTTGATCAGCGGTGGCGGAACCTCCGTGGGCCTGCAGCGGACGCTGGTACTTGCAGCCGACGTTCCTGAGGGAGTTCTGCACTTGACCGCCCGTGCCGCAGCCTGCGACGGCCCAGAAGACGCCAATGGTGAAATCCCGGACCATGCCGCGTGCCACCTGTACCAGCAGGACTGGGGCATTCCGGTACTGCTGAACGCAGAAGGAGTCTCGGAACTGGCGCTGGACCTGCGCGGACTCTAGCGCTGACGCAGGGCCACAAATGAGTAGCTCCGGGAAGATCATTGATCTCCCGGAGCTACTCATTTAAGCGCTGCAGTGTGAGACGAAATTTACCTGCGCACATCCCTGCGTGTCCCTGCGCGAGCGTCTCTACCGGGGCGGCTATACGCTCAGGATAGTCGCCCGGGCAGTTTGGGCCGCAGCCTCGGCGGGATCGGCCACCGGCATCAGCCAGCCCTATGCGGTGCGCATGTTCGGCACCAAGGAAAATCTCTTCCTTGAGGCGATGGACAGGGCGATGGGCAAACTGTTCGTGACGTTCCGTGCCGTAATTTCCGAGTACGACGCCGGTCAGCTCACCACCGAGGTGGCCGCCCTCGAACCATCCATGGATGACACCCGTGGCGGGCATCTTGCAGGCCTGATGGGCCGTGCTTACGCTGACTTGATTCAAGACCGCGGGATCCTGTTGCTACTGATGCAGTCGTTTGTCTCCGGCCATGAGCCGGTCATTGGTCCGCGTGCCCGGGATGGCTTCCTGGCTCTCTATGAGCTGGTGCGCGATGAGGCCGGCCTAGGCGCCCAGCACGCATCGGACTTCCTGGCCCAGGGCATGCTGATGAACACGCTAATCAGCTTGCGGATGCCCGAGCTCTTCGACTCCAGCGCCGTGGCCAACGACCTACTCAAGTGCACCATGAAGACCAAATTGGACGTGGTGTTGGCCGCCAGCCAGGCTCACCCGCGTATCAGCTGAATCGGGAGTTCTAGTACTCCACCACCGGGGTGACCACCACGTTGTTACCCGTGATGGTCAGCTTGGCCGTGAAGCCAAAATTCTTGGGCTGTTTGACGGGGGAGATCAGACCCGTGAAAAGGTCCTGCTCCTCGTATTCCACCTGAGCCTTTACATTCAGCGGTGCCACAACCCACTGACCACCAAACGGTGAGATGGCGATGGGTGGGTATTCCACAATGGACCATTTCACCGGGGAGACTACCCGGTTGTTGGTTTCAGCGGTCATGGGGCACCCGGTAGGCATCAACACCGCTTGCTTGGCGCAGGCGTCCAAGTATTTGCGGATGGTGCCGTCAACTTGGGACAGGAGATCGCTGGTGGGTCCTGTTGCGAGGCTCACCGTGGCATTTGATTCACCGGCCGCCGTGACGGTGCGAGTCACTGGGGGAGCGGCAAAGAGAGGCGAACGGTACTCCATCTCGTAGCTACCGGGGTAGAACACGGCAAAGGTGTTACTGCCATCGGGCATGTTGGCGTCAGCGCCGTTGATGCTGGCCTGATTGGCGTTGACCACCGAGGCGTTGATGACAGGCAAGGTGGTTGGAACCATGGTCCAGCTGTCAAAGAACAGCCAGTGCTTCTCGCCCGGAGCGAGCAGGAAATCTGTGCTCAGCGCGGTATCGCCAACCTTGTAATTAACAGTGACTTTCTTCTGGTCATCGGGGGCGGGCACGGCTTCGGCGATGCTGACATCTTTCAAAGCCTCTTGAGATTTTGCTAAGGCTTCGCCGTCCAAGGCTGCCGCATTGGCGCCGGGCACCTTGGCTTGCGAGAGGCCAAGTGCTGTAGCGCCGTCGCCTGCTTTTAGGGCAGCCAAGTAGTTGGCCACGGTCTTTTCGGGGCCAAAATCCTTGGCGTTGACCATGGAGATGGTCACGATGGACGCGGCGATACCGAGCAGGAAGATCAACAGCCAGATGGCAGCGATCTTGATGAGTTTGGTCCCGTTCTTCACGCCGTCAACTGTACCGGCTCTGGGAGCTGGAGCATGAACCCGGGGTTCTTGACTAACGCTCATGCTGTCTCCTCTGCCCGCCGGTTAGCGACGGCGTTTTCGAGGCGCTGTCCCGAAGATGTCGCGCATCAGATTACGGCCAAGGGAGGAGCCCATGGAACGGACCATGCTTTTCAGTCCGCCGCCCAAAGCCCCACCCAAGGCGCCGATGACGTCTGAGGCGATGCCGCCGTCGTTCGCGGGAGCAGGAAGCGCAACGGGAGGCGGCGGTGGTGGCAGCGGGGTGCCCACGGCCGGTCCGGTGCTCGGTGTAGGGGCGGCAGTAGCGGTGGGGGCCTGCAACGTCTCATAGGCGGAGACCGGGTCGACGGCGGTCCCATAGGTGGGCAGCAGCGCTGAGGCGGCGATAACGGCCTTGATGGTCGCATCGGAGCTGGGCCCCATGACGGAACCGGGGGCGCGCAGACGGGTCAGGGCCACCGGGGTCGGGGCGCCATTTTCATTCATGACCGTGACCACGGCCTCACCAATGCCGGCGCTGGTCAGCACTTCCTCAAGATCGTAATCGTTGATGGGGAACGTGGAGACCGTGGCCTTGAGCGCCTTGGCGTCCTCGGGAGTGAAGGCACGAAGGGCGTGCTGGACGCGGTTGGCCAGCTGGGCCAGGACATCGGCCGGGACGTCCTTGGGGGTCTGGGTGACAAAGAAGATGCCCACGCCCTTGGAACGAATGAGCCGGACCGTCTGGGTGATGGCGTTCAGGAATGCCTTGCTGGCGCCGTTGAACAGCAGGTGCGCTTCGTCGAAGAAGAACACCAGCTTGGGTTTGTCGGCGTCGCCAATCTCGGGCAGATCGCGGAACAAATCGGCCAGCAGCCACATGAGGAAGGTGGAGAACAGCAGCGGCTTGTCTTGGATGCTGGGCAGTTCCAGGCAAGTGATGACGCCGCGGCCGTCGGGGGCCGTGCGCAGCAGCTCGGCGGTGTCGAACTCGGGCATGCCAAAGAACTCGCCCATGCCTTGGGCGTCGAGGGTGATCAGGTTACGCAGGATGACGCCGGCCGTGGCTTTGGACAGGCCGCCCAGGTCCTTCAGGTCCGCCTTGCCCTCGTCGGAAGTGAGGAATTGGATGACGGCGCGCAGATCTTTCAGATCGTAAAGTTCCAGGCCCTTCGTGTCCGCGTAATGGAACACGAGCTGCAGGCTGGATTCCTGCGTTTCGTTCAGGTCTAGGACGCGGGCCAACAGGATGGGGCCAAAGGAAGTGATGGTGGCACGCACAGGGACGCCATTGCCATTGCCGCCCAGGGCGAGGAACTCCACGGGGAACGCCTTCGATTCCCATTGCTGACCCAAGGCCTGGGTGCGGGCCGTGAGCTTCTCGCTTCCCTCTGCGGCAGTGGTTAGGCCGGTGAGATCGCCTTTGATGTCGGCCATAAAGACCGGGACGCCAGCGGTGGAGAGCTGTTCGGCGATCATGTGCAGCGTGACGGTTTTGCCGGTGCCTGTAGCGCCGGCAACGAGCCCGTGCCGGTTCATCATGGCTAGCGGTAGGGAGACTTGAGCTTCGGGGTGAATTTCGCCGTCGATCATGGCCGCGCCCAGCGCGATAGATGAACCGCTGAAGGTGTAGCCGGCCTGAAGCGCGGAAATGAGTTCTGCCGGGGTCTTGGTAGCCATAATCACAGCGTACCGTGGCTCATATTCCGAGCGCGGTAACTGGTGCTAGGCGGTACCGTGCCGTCTTCGGAGTGGGGCCAGTGTCAGCCGAGCAGGAAGGCCACGGCAAACATGGCGGGAATGGCTAAGACCGTGGTGAGCAGAACGGTGTCCTTGGCCACCGCGACGCCAACTTGGTAGCGCTGCGCGGTCACGTACACGTTCTGTGCCGTGGGCAGCGCTGCGGCAACCACGATGGCGAACAGTCCGGCCCCGTCCATGCCGAGGACAAAGTGCCCCAACAGATAGGCGACGAGTGGGTGCAGCAGAAGTTTGAAGGACGTGGCCAGCAGAATGTCGGGGCGCCGCCCGTCCTCAGCCGAGAGGGGCTTGGTGGTGCCCAGTGACATGCCAAAGGCGATCAAGATCGCTGGGATGGCTGCTCCGGCAATGAGATGAAGTGGTTCAGCGACGAGGCTGGGCAGCTGCCAGCTGGTCGCGGCTAGGACGAGGCCCACGGCGGTTCCTAGGATCATGGGGTTGCTGATGATCTGGAGCAGGATCCGTCCGGGGGTGGCTCGCCGTCCGCTGGTGAGGCTGTCCAGCAGCATGAGGTAGACGGGGGTGTAGAACGCCAACTGAAAAACAAGGACGGGGGCGATCAAGGCGGCGTCGCCCAGAACGTAGGCCGCGATGGGGATACCGAGGTTGGCGGCGTTGGCCGTGGAGGAAGACATGGCCGCGAGCAGTGACTCGGCGACGGGCCGTTTGAGCCAGAACTTTACGATCACCAAGAATATGAGGGCGGTGGTGACGGCACTGCTGGCAGCCACGAGTAGGGGTTCGGCAAAAACGGTGTGTAGATCTGCGCGGGCCAGAGTTTCCACTAGGAGTGCCGGGCTGGCGACAAAGAACGACAGGCGGCTCAGCACCATTTGCGCGTTGTCGCCGAGAACTTTTTTGCGGCCGACAAACCAGCCCACCAAGATGACCAGCCAAACAACCGAAAAGCCCTCGATGACGGCTAACACGGGGTTCCTGGTGCTGCGGCTTTTACAGTTGGCACTCCCCCAGACTAAACAGTGATGCTCGCTGTCCGCACATCAGTCCGCAGGCCGGGACAAAAACAGGCAAAAATGGCAGGGCTGTGCTGTCGATTAGCTGCGCAGTTGCTTGGCTTAGAGGGCCAGCGCGGGGCGGAGGAGGCCCTCGGTGATGGCTTCGGCCGGGTCTGTGCCCAGGTGCACAATCTTGTTCTGGGCATCGACGTGAACTACGGAGGGCACATAGTCGCGCGCCTCGGCTTCGCTCATCTGGGCGTAGGTCATCAAGATGACCAGATCGCCAACATTAACGAGGTGGGCGGCTGCGCCATTGATGCCAATGACGCCGGAACCGCGCTCGCCGGGGATGGTGTAGGTTTCCAGGCGGGAACCGTTGGTGATGTCCACAATGGAGACCAGCTCGCCGGGCAAAATGTCGGCAGCGTCCAGTAGATCTGCGTCCACGGTCACGGAGCCGACGTAGTGCAGATCGGCGTGGGTGACGGTTGCGCGGTGAATCTTGGATTTAAACATGGTTCGATTCATAACCCCACTAGTCTACCGTGCCGGGGTGTGGCTTGGCTGTGAGCTAAATTACCGCCTGCTGACCGGGGTGAGTTTGCGGCCCATGATGGCCCGCGTCAGGGCGTCCACAACTTCGGTGTTGGCCAACGGATTGCGGATCAGGGTGAAGTCCACATCGCCCACCGGCGGCAAATCAAAGCGCTTGGTGATGATTTTTAGGTCTTCCGGAACCAGCGACGTCGGCATCACCGCAATGCCGATCCCTGCCCGTAATGCTGCCAGGACCCCGCTGATCTGCTTGGTGGTGCACGTGACTTGCCACGTGCGCCCGGCGTCCTCGAGCGCATCGAGGGCAAGTTTGCGGCTCAGGCTCGGGGCGGGATACACGATGACCGGAACCGGCGCGCCGGGCTCGAGGACCGTTTCTTCCAGGCCCACCCACGCAAAGGTGTCCTGTTTAACCACTTCGCCTTCCTGCGTGCCAGACACCCACTTCACAAACACCAGATCCAGCGCGCCGGCCTTCAGTCGGCGATGTAGTTGATCGCTTTGGCTGACGGTGAGTTCTAAGTTGATTTGCGGATACAGCTGGCGGAATTCGCGCAGGATCCGCGGTAGGCCGGTGATCGCCAAATCGTCGGCGGTGCCAAACCGCAGCCGGCCACGCATGGCAGCACCGGAAAAGTAGCGGGTGGCCAGATCGTTGGCGGCCAAGATGGTGCGGGCAAAACCGGCCATGGCATCGCCGTTATCGGTCAGGCGGACCTGGCGGGTATCGCGGGTAACCAAGGCGCGCCCTGCCGCTTGCTCTAGCTTGCGCACATGTTGGCTGACAGTGGGCTGGCTAATCCCGAGCCGTTCTGCGGCGCGGGTGAAGTTGCGGGTTTCTGCCAACGCTAGGAAGCTCTTGAGTTGGATGGGATCAAACATCGGGGCGTCGGCCATGGTCGGACTCCTGTAACTATTACGAATCTCAATAGTATTTATAGGCACCATACCCTTTTATTATGAATTGGAGCTGCCTAGGGTTGGGAAGGTAACCACACCCATCCTCGAGTCTCAGGACTAACGCGTTGACGCCCCCATCAGCAGAACCGAATGCTGCCCTGACCGCCCCCATCAACCTCGTCACCACACGCCCGCCGTGGAGCCAGACCTTTTCCTCGCTGAAAATCCGCAACTACCGCATCTTTGCTTCCGCGAATTTGCTGGCCGTCATTGCCGTGTGGATGCAGCGGGTGGCGCAGGACTGGATGGTCCTAGAACTCTCGGGTTCGGTGACCGCCGTCGGAATCACCGTCTTCATGCAGTTCATCCCCTCACTTCTGCTGATGCCACTCGGCGGAATTCTGGCCGACAGGTATTCCAAGCGTCTAATCCTGATGATCAGCCAAGGCGCCGCAGGAATACTGGCCGCCACGATGGCTGTGCTCGCGCTGACAGGAAACCTGGCGGTGTGGCACATTTACGTCATCGCCTTTGTCCTGGGTCTGGTGGTGGTGGCCGATCAGCCCGCCCGCCAAGTGTTCGTCAACGAGTTGGTGGGTCCGCGACAGCTGCGCAACGCTATCAGCCTGAACTCCTCGATTTTCCAGATGGGCGGCATGATCGGTCCGGCCATCAGCGGTGTGCTCATCATGGCCGTGGGTGGCGGCTGGGCCTTTGCCGCCAATGCGCTCGCGTGCACCATCACAGTGGTTTCCCTGACGCTGATCCGCAAGCAGGACCTGGTGCAGATGCCGCCGGTGAAGCGAGCCAAGGGGCAGCTCATGGAGGGCGTCCGCTACCTCTTGAAAAAACCCACCATCTTCTGGCCAGCCGTCATGGCGGCAGTCTTTGCCGTGTTTGGACTGAGCCTGGCAGTGCTGATGGCGGCCTACGCCAACAACGTGTTCGACGCCGGTGCCGGAGGCTACGGCCTGCTGAATACTCTCGTTGCGCTCGGCGCCCTAGGCGGAGCCATTGCCTCCACCCGCTTCGCCACCCTGCGCCTTCGCGGTGTCATGGCGGCAGCGGGTAGCTATGGGATTGTGCTGATGATCGCTTCGGCAGCGCCGAACATGATCACCTTTGGAGCCGTCATGGTGGTGGCCGGATTCGCATCGCTGCTGTTTCTGACCAGCGCTAATCAGCTAGTTCAGATGTCTACGAATGTATCGATTCGTGGGCGGGTCATGAGCCTGTACATCATGGTCTTGATTGGTGGCCAAGCCCTAGGTGGTCCGCTCATGGGTTGGCTCGCCGAACACTGGGGCGTGCAATGGGCCATCATGATTGCTGGTGGAATGCCCGCCCTGGCCGCCGTGGTGATCGGCTTGATTCTGGCCAAGCGCGGACAGCTGACGCTGCGCGTGAATCTGCGCAGCGTCAGGAACCCGGTGTTCATTGTCCCCAAGCTTGGCTGAGTCGCCGCGGTTGACAGCTCGGCTGAGCCGCCGCGCCTAACCGTCTGTGAGCGGCAGGTGCGGGTAGGCTTCCTGGCGCTCCTGGAACTCAAGGATCGCAGGGTTGATGATCTCGCCGTCGGAAATTTCAATGGCACGGGTGATGGTGTCAACGCCCGCCCAGGCTTCGCGTCCGGCCAATACGGGTTCGATGAACGGCATCAAGCCCTCGCTGATTTCCCAGGTGGCGGAGTTCCACAGATAACTGGGGCTGTGGTCAACGGCGTAGTAGTTAATGTACTCACCCACGGTAAACATGGGATCTGTGAAGGTGGTGTTGCGGGCCCAGCTAAAGCCCATGCCCTCGTCGCAGGAGACATCGACGATCAAGCTGCCGGGGCGGAACGCGTCCAGATCGGCTTCCGTCAGGTAGGTCATGGGCGCGTTGGGGTCCTGCAGGGTGCAGTTCACCACGATGTCGGCCTCAGCCAAGAAAGTACTGAGAGGCACATCGCCGTCCTCCACCATGACAAAACCGGTGTGGGGGGCATCGGGCGCAAAATCGAACTGCACCATTTCGGCCGAGTGAATGGGAGAAGCCACGGCTGCAACATTGCGGCTGGTCAAGACCTGCACCTCATGGATGCCCAGCGCATTCAGGGCTGTCACGGCGCCCCGAGCGGTGGCGCCAAAGCCAATCACAACCGCCTTGAGTCGGCGGCCATAATCACCGGTTGAACCCGTCAAGCCCAGTGAATGCATGACGGAGGAGTAGCCTGCGAGCTCGTTGTTTTTGTGGAAAACGTGAAGACCAAATCCGCCGTCGGGGGCCCAGTGGTTCATGGCTTCAAAGGCGATCAGCGTCAGCTTCTTATCGATGGCCAGCTGGGTTATGGCCCGGTCTTGGACGCAGTGCGGCCATCCCCACAGGATCTGCCCATCTTTCAGATCAGCCAGGTCCGAGGCCTGTGGCTTGGGCAGCAGCACCACGTCGGACTGCGCTATGACCTGTTCGCGGGGTGCGACGGCGCCCACCATCGTGGCGAGTACCTCGTCAGTGACCCCAAAACGCAGACCATAGCCTTCCTCAACCGTCATGCGTGCGCGGAGTTCTTCATCCATCCGGGAAAAGTGCTCCGGGTGGATGGGTGCGCGCCGTTCATCGGGCTTGCGGGACTTGCCGATAACTCCCAAGCGCAGCCCAGCTGCCGGGGTGCTCATTTCTTCTTCACCGCGGTGGGTTTATCAGCAGCGGCTGAGGTGGTTTCGCCGGCTCGTTTGTCGGCGCGCTTTTCCTTGATTGACTTGCTGGACTTCTTCGACGCAGTTTGTCGTGGTGATTTGTCGCCCATGTCAGCTCCCTAAAGGAGGGCAAAATAGCCCCGTAGCCCGACCCTACACGCTTGGGGACATTAAACGACTGTTGCCCCGGGAAACGAATCCCAGGGCAACAGTCGGTGATACAGAGAGCGGGCGACGGGAATCGAACCCGCGTATCGAGCTTGGGAAGCTAGCGCTCTACCATTGAGCTACGCCCGCATTGAACTTCTTCTTTAGAACCATTGCAGAACCACTGCAGTGAACCGCAGCGTTTGTTCCGGTATTGATTCTAGCCCGATCGTGGGAGTGTTTCTGACCATTTCTGGCCGGTGGCGTTTCGGAGCGCTGACGATCCTGAGCTCATGGACGCTGCCCGGGCCCGGCAATCCCGGCGCACCCTAAAAGTGCGTGCCGGGTGGGGGCCGAGCTGTGCGCCGCCGAGCTTTAGCTGATGATGGACGCCTTGACTGCGGCGAATTCGGCGTCGGTAAGGGCCCCAGATGCATGCAATGCGGCGAGACGTTCCAGCTTGCTCAGCAAGTCATCAGCCGGTGCTGCTGATTCGGGGGCTACTGCCGGAACTGCTGCCGGAACGGGGAGCATCTGTGCCTGCTGCGTAAGTGCCTGCTGCTCGGAAGCTTGCTGCGCAGCCGCCTGCTGGCCTGCGGCCTTGGCGTTGACAGCGTTGCTGGCGGCAGTTGCGGTGCCTGCAATAACAGCCGTCCGAGCTGCGGTTCCTAGCAGGCTGGGGCGTCTATTACGTCGTCCAAAAGCCATGGTGATCTCCTGTGGATAATTACCGCGCCGAACAGGTGCCCTGCCGGTCTCTAATATCTTACGTCGGACAGTGGGAGGCGAGCTGAAAACGCAACTGTTGTGACGTCGTCGTACTTTCTGATGGTGGAGCAGTTTGGGTGGTGCCCAGCGAGGCGGCGTCGGCAGCAAAGGGTGGCTGGCTAGAACACTGGTTCCGGCTTTTTGCCTTGCAGTGCTCGCATGAGTGGCTCGACGTAGCGTGCCGCGATGGGTCCGCCCACGGCCATGATCAACACGTAGGTGGTGGCGAGGGCTGCCAGCTCTACCGGCACTGCTCCGGAGGCGACGGCCAGCCCGGCGATGACGATGGAAAACTCGCCACGGGCAATCAGGGCGGCGCCGGCCCGGGCGCGGCCTGGCACGCCAATGCCTTGTTGCCTGGCCGCCCACCAGCCGGTCACCACCTTCGTGATGGTGGTGACTAAAGCCAGTAACAGTGCCACGCCGAGCACGGGCGGGATGGTGCGTGGATCGGTGTTCAGGCCAAAAAGTACAAAGAACATGGCGGCGAAGAGATCGCGCAGGGGCTCCAGAACACGGGTGGCGTTTTCGGCCGTACCACCGGAAATCGCGATGCCCAAGAGGAAGGCACCCACGGCTGCCGAGACCTGCAGCGCCGAGGCCACCCCCGCTACCAGCAGGGCGGCGCCGAGCAGCTTAAGCAGGAACGATTCCCTGTCGGGGCTGTCCAAAACATTGGAGACCATGTGCCCGTAGCGCAGGGCACCCAGCAGCACCAGGGTGATGACGGCCAATGAAATTCCGACGGCGGTGAGCCCGCCCAGGAAGGAAACTCCCGATAAAACGGCGGTGAGGATCGGCAAATATGCGGCCATGGCCAGATCCTCGATGACCAAAATGGCCAGCACCACCGGCGTTTCACGGTTTCCCAGCCGGCCCAGGTCGCCTAGGACTTTGGCGATGATGCCTGAGGATGAGCTGTAGGTGACGCCGGCCATGACGAGTGCGCCGACCGGTCCCCACCCCAAAATGAGGGCCACGGCAGCTCCGGGCAGCATGTTCAGGATCAGGTCCATCAGCCCTGCCATCCAGGACTGTTTTAGGCCAGTCACCAGCTCCTTGGCCGTATATTCCAAACCAAGCATAAGTAGCAGGAGGATGACGCCAATCTCGCTGGCAATATGTGCAAACCCGTCAATGCCGCCAAGATTAACCAAGCCGCCGTCGCCAAAGGCCAGCCCGCCCAGGAGATACAGCGGCACGGGGGAGAAACCAATACGGCCTGCTAGACGACCTAAGAAACCGAGCCCGAAAAAGACTATTCCGAGCTGGATGAGGGAGAGGGTCGTCGCTTCCATGGCTGGGGCTAGGGGCGAGACTGCAGAATCAGGGCAGCCGCCGCCAGCCCATCGTCAGTTCCGACAATAACCACCATGTCGCCGACATGCAGGACTTCATCAGGGCGCGGCGAAGCAACCACATCGCCGTCGCGTAGCAACGCCACAATGGAGGCCCCGGTCTGTGTCCGCATTTGGGTGTCTCCCAAGGTACGTCCAGCAAAGTTGGAACCCTTGCGAATCAGAATCTGGTGGGTGCTGACACCCGCAACATCTTCTTGTTCGGCGCTGAGTTGGGCAATAAGCTGGGCGCTTCCCAGTAACTGTCCCAAGGCAGCGGCCTCCTCCGCGCTGAGCGGAATCGACGCTGCGCACGCGTCAGGGTCATCCACGCGGGAAAGGATCAATTCGGTGTGGCCATCACGATGAGTCACCACGCCAACGCGTCGTCCAGTGGCAAGGCGCAGTTCCCTACGGACACCAATACCTGGAAGAGGAGTCTCTTCAATATTCATGGTTCTCACCTTAGCTGCGCAGATGGAACTACGCGCCCTTTTACAACGCTGAAAAAGGGAAAAATAGTCCCGAATCAATTCTGGCGGGCGGTCTTGGGTCCGAATGCGCTATTTTTAGAGGGTGCTGATCTCTGACCGCGACATACGTGCCGAAATTGACGCCAAGCGGATTGTCTTGGACCCCTACGACCCTGCCATGGTGCAGCCATCAAGTGTTGATGTGCGCATTGACAGGTTCTTCCGACTTTTTGACAACCACCGCTACGCGCACATCGATCCTGCGGAGGAGCAGCCGGAGCTGACCCGGATGATCGAAGTCGATCCCGAGGAAGCCTTTATTTTGCATCCCGGCGAGTTCGCGCTGGCATCCACTTATGAAACCGTCACGCTGCCCGATGACGTGGCTGCACGTCTCGAGGGCAAGTCCTCCCTGGGGCGCCTTGGCCTGCTCACGCACTCCACGGCCGGCTTCATTGACCCAGGTTTCTCCGGCCACATCACCTTGGAACTCTCCAATGTGGCGACCTTGCCCATCAAGCTCTGGCCCGGCATGAAGATCGGCCAACTCTGCTTCTTCCAACTGTCCTCACCGGCCGAGAACCCGTACGGCACCGGCCCTCACCAGAACCGTTACCAGGGTCAGCGCGGCCCGACAGCGTCCAAATCGTTCCAGAATTTCCACCGCACCAAGATCGAGATGGGCGAGTAACTAACTTCAGGTCGGTTAACGGCCGCCGTCGTAAGTCAGTTACCTTCATGCGCTGAACTCGAGCTGAGTTTGGGGCATAGACGCCCACGCGCCAGACCCATGCCGGGCTCGGCGCATAAAGAAACGGCGCGAGGGTTATGCGCTGAACTCGAGCTGAGTTTGGCGCATGCGGGTTAGCGGCCGTGCGCCGGGGCCTTGACAGGCAGTAACAGCAGCAGTCCGAGCAGCAGCACCACCAGGATGCCGATGATGCCCCAACGCTGAGCACCGAAGATCAGGATGGAGTACCCGAACAGCTGCGGGGCTAGGAAAGAAACCGCGCGTCCCGTGGTGGCGTAGAGGCCAAACATTTCGCCCTCCTGTCCGTCCGGAGCCAGCCGCCCCATGAACGTTCTGGCCGAGGATTGTGCCGGGCCCACGAACAGGCACAGGATCAGCCCGAACACCCAAAATGCGTTCTTGCCGTCGAGGAAGAGCAGTGCCCCGCCTGAGACGAGCAGGCCCACCAGCGAGGTAACGATGACGGCTTTGGGACCAAATTTGTCGTCGAAGAAGCCGGCCGACAACGCCCCAACGGCGGCCACGACATTTCCAGCGATGGCGAAGATCAGTACATCACCGGGCTTGAAGCCAAAAGAGCCCACGGCCAGTACTGCGCCGAAAGTGAAGATAGCGGCGAGTCCATCACGGAATATGGCACTGGAAATGAGGAAGTACACGGTGTGACGGTCGGTACGCCACAGCCGCATGATGGTTCGGAAAAGTTCCTTGTAGGACTGGAAGAATCCCACTTTGGGCATATTCGGATCGGGCTTTGATTCGGGGATTGCCAGCAACACCGGGATGGAGAAAACCAGAATCCACAGTGCCGAGAACACGGCTACGGCCCGGTAGGTCATGCCATCGGCGCTGGTGATGCCAAAAATTCCGACGTCAGGCTTGATCAAGGCAAAGTACACGATCAGCAGGGCCACGATGCCGCCGAGGTAGCCCGCCGCCCAACCGAAACCGCTGATGCGCCCGATGGTCTTCTTGGTGGAGATCTGCAACAACATGGCGTTGTAGTTCACGCCGGCGATTTCAAAGAACACGTGGCCGGCGGCAATCAACATGCAGCCAAAGAGCAGGTACGATTCCTGCGGCTGCACGAAGAAGCACGCACCGGTCAGCGCCACCACAATGAGCGTGTTGATACCCAGCCAGAGCTTGCGGCGTCCGCTGTGGTCGGTGCGTTGGCCGGCAACAGGGGCGAATAGTGCAATGGCAAAGCCCGAAATGGACATGGCAAAGGCAAGGGTTGCCGTGGCCTTATCCGCGCCGCCAAAATCGTCGCCGGTCAGGTACAGGGCGGTGAAAATGAAGGTCGTCATGACGGCGTTGAACGCTGCCCCACCCCAGTCCCATAAAGACCACGCCGTGATTTGCCAGATGGTCCCTGGAGTCTTGGTCGTCGCTACGGACAGGGAAGCGGCGGGGGGAGGGTACTCAGTCATAGGGCACATGCTATCTGTCACTACCGGCCCGACGGGGTAAGCCAGATGAACATTAAGCGACATCCGCACAGCTAAAGCGCGTGCAACTCGTCCGCAACGCAGTCGCAAAGTAATGGCAAATGCGTTCCGCTAGGCACCGGCCCGGCATTTTCAAGGGGGCCGGGTTGCTAGGATGGGAGGGTCGGGAACCGACTTTAAACCCCGTGATTCGCTCATTTCCAGCCCGAAACATGTGGAGCTCCTAGTGCTGTTTGTCCTCTGTGCGCACTTCATCGTTGCCATTTTCGCGCCCATTTTGTTTACACGATGGGGCCGATCGGCGTTCTATATTCTCGCCGCGGTTCCCGCAATCAGCTTCGGCTGGCTTCTGGCGCAATACAATAATGTGTTTTCCGACACACTTCCCAGCCCGTCATTAGAGATCCTCTGGGTCCCTGTCATGGATCTGGGCCTGTCCTTCAAAATGGACCAATTGTCCTGGCTGATGTCCCTGCTGGTGCTGGGCGTTGGCGCGTTGGTGCTCGCTTACTGCGCCAGATACTTCAAGTCGGACGACGCCGGCCTCGGCGGCTTTGGTGCCCAGCTGCTCGCTTTCGCCGGGGCCATGTTTGGTCTGGTAACAGCCGACAACCTCATTCTTTTGTTTATTTTCTGGGAACTGACAACAGTCCTTTCCTACCTGCTGATTGGTTACGCGCGAACCCGTATCGCGGCTAGAAGAGCAGCCCTGCAGGCTCTGATCGTGACAACCTTCGGCGGCTTGGCCATGCTGGTGGGCCTGATCATGGTGGGCGAAACCGCCGGCACCTACAGTATTTCGGCAGTCTTGGCGCAGGCGCCCGAGCTGATGGCCGCCGTCGGAAGTTCCAAGACGGTACTGAATATTGGGATCGCCCTGCTCTTGGTCGGGGCGGTCACTAAATCGGCCCTGCTGCCATTCCACTTCTGGTTGCCGGGCGCCATGGCAGCGCCCACGCCGGTAAGTGCTTATCTGCATGCGGCAGCCATGGTGAAGGCTGGAATTTACCTCATTGCGCGTTTGGCGCCGGGATTCTCGCAGAGCGAATACTGGCAGACCATGATTGTGGTGCTTGGGCTGAGCACCATGCTTTTGGGCGGCTGGCGTGCTCTGCGCCAGTATGACCTGAAATTGATTCTGGCCTATGGAACCGTCAGTCAGCTGGGTTTTATTGCCTTGGTGGTTGGCTTGGGCGGGCAGGAAGCGGCCATGGCGGGCATGGCCATGGTGCTTGCGCATGGTCTGTTCAAGGCCTCCTTGTTCCTTGTTGTAGGCATCATTGACCACCAGAGTGGAACCCGCGATATCCGTGAACTCTCCGGAGTCTTCAAATCCGCACCGAAACTGGGTGTGGTGGCCTTGGTCGGTGCCGCGTCCATGGCAGGGCTTCCGCCCATGGCCGGTTTTGTTGCAAAGGAAGGCATCTTCCAGGCCTTTATTGCCTCCGCCATGCACGGGCCCGCGGGGGCGAGTGTGGGTTGGATCGTCCTCGTGGGAATGGTCCTTGGCTCTGTTCTGACCTTCGCCTACAGTGCCCGGTTCATGTGGGGAGGCTTCGCGAGTAAGTCCAAGGGTATGGCGACGGTGTTCAAGCCGATCGGGTGGCCGTTCCTCGCTGCACCAGCTCTTCTGAGCCTGTTGACGCTGGGCTACGGCATGTTCCCGCAAACTGTTGAACGCTGGATCAAGCCCTACAGTGACCAGTTCCCCGCATATGACCCAAATGGCATACATCTACTTTTGTGGCATGGTTTCACCCCTGCTCTGGGGCTCAGTGCCATTGTGATTCTCCTCGGAATCGCCCTGTTCTGGGCGCGGACCAAGGTGGAAGCATTCCAAGCGATGACGCCTTCGCCGATGGACTTTGAGCGAGGTTACCGGCAGGGCATTGTGCTTTTGGATGCCGTCGCCATTTGGGTCACGGGCCGCACCCAGCGTGGTTCGCTGTTCTTCTACCTTGCCGTCATCTTGTCCACTGCGATGGCTTCTGTCCTAGCCGTTCTGCTCTTGACCGAACAGAACTGGAGTAACGATCTCTACTTTGTAGACCCCACCTCGCCCTTCCAAATTGTTGCTGGCGCGGTTGTGGTCATCGGCGCCATTGCCGCGGCCAGGGCCAACAAGCGGTTCATGGCCGTACTCATGGTTTCGGTGACAGGCTACGGGATTGCGCTGATCTTTGCCCTGCAGGGGGCGCCTGACCTCGCCTTGACCCAGATGCTCGTGGAAACGATCGTTCTCGTGGCCTTCGTGCTGGCTATGCGCTCCCTGCCACCTAGGCTGATGGAACGCAAACAGGTAGGCAGTCACCGCACGGCGCGGGTGATCCTCGGCATTGGCTTCGGCGCAACCATGGTGGGCGTGGCTATTCTCGCCATGGGTTCACGCATCCACGAACCGGTGAGCCTAGCCCTACCCAAGCTCGCCTACGAGGTGGGCGGCGGACTCAACGTGGTCAATGTGACGCTCGTGGATATCCGCGCGTGGGACACCTTCGGTGAAATTTCCGTTTTGGCCATCGCCGCGACCGGTATAGCCAGCCTGATCTTCGTCAGGGGCCGCGGTCAAAACCTCCCGCGGGCCGTCACGGTAGAAACAGGCAGCATCGGTGGTCTCAAGAAGGTGCCAGGTTTTGGGCCGACCATTGAGATTGCCAAAAAATTCACCGCCTCACCCAGCAACCCCTGGCTCGTGGCCGGGCGCACGCTGGCACCGGAACGGCGCTCCATCATTATTGAAGTGGTCACACGGCTGGTTTTCCACAGCATCATCGTGGTGTCCATTTACCTGTTGTTGGCAGGGCACAATGGCACCGGCGGTGGCTTCGCCGGAGGTCTGGTGGCCGGCCTGGCCCTGACCATCCGCTATCTTGCTGGTGGACGTTTTGAGTTGGCTGAAGCCACAAGAATTTCTGCTGGAACACTGCTGGGTCTTGGGCTCGCCGTGGCCGCATTGACCGGAGCGGTTCCGCTGTTCTTTGGTGGGGAGATTTTCCAAAGCGCCATTATCGCCTTTGACCTTCCCGTCTTTGGACACGTGAAATTTGTAACATCCACTCTCTTCGACATTGGCGTGTATCTGGTGGTGGTGGGCCTGGTTGTCGATGTGCTGCGCAGTCTGGGGTCTGAGATTGACCAACATGAAGAGGGTGGCATGGAAGGTATTGAGATGATCGAGGACGACGAGCCGTTGGAGGCTGGCCGATGAGCGTGAATCTGACTCTGCTGCTGGTCATGGGTGTGCTCTATGCCGTGGGCATCTACTTGTTGCTGGAACGCAGCCTGACGAGGGTTCTGCTCGGCTTGATGTTGCTGACCAACGGCACGAATATCTTGCTCCTCACTACAGGTGGTTACGCCGGACTGGCGCCGATCTTCAATAAAGACATTCCTGCAGATGCATATAATGACCCGCTGCCCCAGGCCTTTATTCTGACCTCCATTGTGATTTCCTTCGCCGTGACGGCCTTCATGCTCAGCCTGATCTACAGGTCTTGGTTGCTCAGCCACGCTGACCATATCCAAGTTGACCGCGAAGATATTCGCGTCGCCAAGCAGGAACTGTTCGACGAGGAAGAGGACTCCGAGATCGCCATTGAAGTCTCTGACTTCCACGAGAACAACCAACCGGAGGCAAAACGGGAAACCGTTCCCGGCATCGGTACCAAGAAGGTGGCTCCAGCGCCAGATCCTGATGCGCCCGGAGCTGACACTCCGGAAAATCCCCGAACATCAGAACAGCATGAACGCCCTGGAAAGGATAAGGAATGAACGTTGCAAGTTTTGCCCCGCTCGCTGTCGTCCTGCCTTTCTTGGGAGCGGCCTTAGCGTTTGCACTGATCCGACGGCCGCGCGCCCAGCGCCGGGTCAGCTTGGGCACCATTACGATCACGCTGGGACTAGAAGTCTGGCTGCTGTCCAGCGTTTGGACCACGGGTCCCATCGCCGTCCATTTGGGCGGCTGGTCTCCACCCTTTGGCATCGTCATGGTGGCCGATCAATTCTCCTCACTGCTGCTGGTGATTTCTTCGGCAGTGAGCCTAGCCGTTCTCGCCTATGCAACCGGGCAGGGCGCCGCCGACGGTGAGGAAGGCGGCCCCGTGTCTGTCTTCCACCCCACCTACCTGATCCTGATGGCTGGGGTCTCCAATGCCTTCTTGGCCGGGGACCTCTTCAACCTCTACGTGGGCTTTGAAATCCTACTCACAGCCAGTTATGTGCTGATGACGCTCGGCGGCACGGGATCCCGAATCCGGGCCGGTATCACCTACGTGGTGGTCAGCGTGGTGTCCTCTCTGCTGTTCCTGATTGCCATTGCCATGATTTACGGCGCCACGGGGACGGTCACGCTGGCGGATCTGGCGGTCAAGCTCGGCGAACTAGATTCGGGAACTCAAGATCTCTTGCACGTGCTCCTGCTCGTAGCTTTCGGTATCAAGGCCGCAGTGTTCCCGCTGTCATTCTGGCTTCCTGACTCTTACCCAACCGCACCCGCCCCGGTGACGGCGGTGTTTGCCGGGTTGCTAACAAAAGTTGGCGTCTACGCCATTATCCGTACGGAGACGTTGCTGTTTCCCTCGGATCAATTCAATAACGTGCTCTTAGTGGTTGCCCTGTTGACCATGATCGTGGGGATACTTGGCGCCGTGGCCCAGACGGACATTAAACGTATGTTGTCCTTCACGTTGGTGAGTCACATCGGATACATGATCTTCGGCGTCGGTCTTTCATCGGTATTGGGACTGGCCGCCACTATTTTCTACGTCATTCACCACATCACCATTCAAACCTCGTTGTTCATGGTGACCGGTCTTATTGAACGGCGCGGTGGCACGTCCTCGATCATGCGTCTAGGCGGGTTGGCAAAACTGTCACCGATCCTGGCGGTGCTGTACTTCATCCCCGCTATGAACCTGGCCGGCATCCCGCCCTTCTCCGGGTTCCTCGGCAAACTGGGGCTGCTGCAGGCAGGTGTGGCCGACGGTTCACCGTTGGCCTACGCCCTGGTTGTGGGCGGCGTAGTGGCCAGCCTCCTGACACTGCTGGTCATGGCCCGTGTCTGGAACCGAGCTTTTTGGCGCAGCACCGTCGACGCCGAAGATCCTGATCCGGTCCTATTGGCCACGGCTCCGGATGCTTCAGGGGAACAAAGCATGCGCGCGCTACGCTCCAGCAAGCACGTGGACGCTACCTCGGGCCGCTTCTCCGGAGACAACGAGATCCCCATCCTGCCAAAGATGATGGTGTACTCAACTATGGGATTGGTGCTGCTCGGGGTTGCCATGACGGTCTTTGCCGGACCGCTCTTTGAACTGAGCCAGGAAGCGGCCACCAGCATGCTCGAACGCAGTGACTACATTGAAGCCGTGTTCGGCAGCGGGGCGGGTAAGCCATGAGCCAGTCAACAAGCCACCGGCGCAAGCTAAATGTCCTGCAAAAACTGCCACTGCTGATTTGGCTGGTGGTGGTCTGGGGTGCACTGTGGCAGGACTTTAGTGCAGGCAACCTACTCTTTGGAGCGTTGATTGCGCTGGGTGTTACCCACGCGTTCTATTTGCCGCCCATTGAACTTAGCGGCCGGTTCAACGTGCTGCGTGCGGTGGTATTTATGTTGTGGTTCATGAAGCAGGTGACCGTCGCCAGTTTCCATGTGTTGCACTGGTCCGTTGTGAAGGGCCCGAGGATCCGCAACGCCGTCATTGCAGTGCCACTGCGCAGCCCCTCGGATCTGCTCATGACGGCCGTAGGCCATGTGTTGTCGCTGATCCCTGGCTCCTTGGTGGTCGAGGTGGACCGAGGATCGGCGACGCTCTATGTCCATGCCATGAACGCGCCTACGCCAGAAAGTGTTGTGCAGGTGCGTGAAGGCATCCAAGACATCGAAGCAAGGCTGATAAAGGTCATGGGGAGCAAGGCAGAGTTGGCTGCACTCAAAAGCGAACAGGTGGGTTCGCCCATGGTGACTTACGCACAGACCCTGCACGGGCGCAGCGGAGCGTCCTACGGTACTGCCGAAGAAACGAACGCGGGGGAGGACCAGTGAGCGCCATGGGTGTTGTTGTCATCATTGTTGCTGTCCTGCTCGCACTGGCGGCTGCCGGCACCATTTACAGGATTGCTGCCGGGCCGTCGTTGCTGGACCGTGTGATCGCAGCGGACGTGCTGCTCGCCATTTTTGGCGCCGCACTGGCCACGGAAATGGCCATCAATCAACACCTCGATAATTTGGCCCTGCTGGTGGTGTTGACGGTGATCGGGTTTATTGGATCCGTCACTGTGGCCCGATTTGTGGCGCATAAGAGAGATGACGGATGAACATGTTCATAGATGTCCTGACGGCAATCTGCCTGCTGGTGGGCGCCTTGATGAGCCTTGCAGCAGCTATCGGCCTGCTACGTTTTCCTGACCTCATGAGTCGCATGCACGCAGCCACCAAGCCTCAGGTGTTGGGGTTACTGCTGATGCTGGCAGCTGTCGGGCTGCAAATGCGCGCCTGGGCTTTGCTGCCGATTCTGATGATCGCTTGGCTGTTCCAACTGCTCACGGTGCCGGTGTCCGCGCACATGGTGGGTAGGGCTGGATACCGCACCAAACATCGACGACCGGAATTGCTTAGTGTCGATGAACTGGACCAGGTTGTGGCCTCCGTCGTGGAGGATGACAGCAACCGCTAAGGGCGTCTGGGGCGTCCCTTGAGGGGGTCTCTTCGCGGGAAGCCGCGTGGCTGCCGGGGAACGCACAAGGCGCCAGCCGCCGTCGTACGTGATCGTCAAACGTGTGATCAAACGCGACGGCGAATGACGCCTTGGTGACGATGGAGTGCGCCCCCTAAACCTCTTCGGGATGCTTGTTGAAACGCGCAATGGCCTTCTGTGTGGTGCGCCCGGCGAGGGTCTGAATGATGGCGGCAACCACTGAAGAAACCAATGCAAAGGTCAGTGCTGAGCGAAGGCTATTCTCCAAGTCCGCACCGTCCTTGGGTGGCTTGTTACCGGTGCTCTTCTCCCAAACCGTGTCCACGAGCTTGCTGGCCACAAATCCGGCTCCCAAGCTGATGCCGGTTCCGAGCAATTTGAAGACGATGTTCATGAATGACTCCTGCGTAGTTGAGTGAGGTTGACTGGGCTTGCGCGGGAAAAACTCTAGTGTCAGCCTAGCCCTTTTACCGAGACAACAGCAGCCGCCCACTCCGCAATGTCGAGGTGAAGTCTTGTTGTTATCGCCGGTGTTATCGCACGCATTGGCCCCCGGCAGGGCGCGGGGGTACACTGAATCCGCAATTCAAACACGACAGGGGAGCGTCATCCCATCCTGGGATCCGGCGCTGAGAGTGCGGTTTACCGCAGACCCTCGAACCTGCTCCGGCTAGTACCGGCGAAGGGAGTCGAGTTCTCTTCGGCTGCGCGGAAATACCGCTGTAGCCGCCCCTCCTGAAAAGGAGGAATCATGAGCAAGTCATTCGCGGGCGGAAACGCCACGCAACCAAGTAAGCAAAACAAGCAAGATTCACCGGCGCGCAAGAGTACCTGGCGGGTGGTGGACATCGTTGTGGTCTCCGTTCTCGGCGTTGCCTTGGGAGTCATCTTCTGGCTGTGGTCGGCTGGATACGGTCTGACCAGCGCCATCACCGTTGCGTTCCCGCCTCTTGGCGCGCTGTACGGTGGCGGCTGGTTGATCGCCGGCGTCTTGGGTGGGCTCGTTATCCGCAAACCCGGTGCCGCACTGTATTGCGAACTCATCGCCGCCATGGTCGAAGGCCTGCTGGGTACGCACTTTGGCTTTACGGTGCTGCTGTCCGGTCTGGTTCAGGGCCTTGGTGCCGAACTGGGCTTCGCGCTTTTCCGCTACCGCAAATTCAACCTCCCTGTGGCCCTGATTTCCGGCGTTTTGGCAGGTCTGGCCTTGGGAATCAACGACAGCATTGTCTGGAACATCGAGTGGGCCATGGAGTGGAAGCTGGTCTACGTAGCCCTGGCCATGGTCTCCGGTGCAGTCATCGCCGGGCTGGTGTCCTGGTTGGCCGTGCGTGGTCTGGCCAGAACCGGCGCCCTGGCAAATCTGCCCTCCCGTGGAGCCGCTACCGAACGCGCGGTGTAGGCAGTGACTATTCAGCGCAACCGGGGCAGCGCCCCGGCGAGAGTCAGTGCCAAGGGTTGGGGCTGGCAGCATTCGGGCCGTAGTGGCCGGGCCGTTGCAGACTTGGATCTGGAGATCGAACCGGGGGAGCGCGTCTTGTTGCTGGGTCCTTCCGGGGCAGGTAAGTCCACGTTCCTGCATGCCTTGGCCGGTGTGCTGGGTGATGATGAGGACGCCAACGAATCGGGCCAGCTGCTCATCGATGGCCGTCCCGTGGCAGAATCCCGTGGCCGTTCTGGGCTCATGCAACAGGATCCGGATGCACAGGTGGTGCTCTCGCGTATAGGTGATGACGTCGCGTTTGGGGCCGAAAACCTCTGTGTTCCACGTGAGGAAATCTGGCGCCGCGTGGGCGCCGCACTGGAGTCCGTGGGCCTTGAGCTGCCCCTGGATCATCCCAGTTCTTCCCTCTCCGGCGGACAGAAGCAACGCCTTGGCTTAGCCGGAATGCTAGCCATGCGTCCTGGCCTGCTGCTCCTGGATGAACCCACCGCCAACCTTGATCCGGCCGGAGTGGTGGAGGTCCGCGATGCCGTGCGCCGCAGCCTGGATGAATCCGGGGCCACGCTGGTGGTCGTGGAGCACCGGGTCTCGGTCTGGCTAGAAGTGGTGGATCGGATCGTGGTTCTGGCCCCGGCCGGTCTGGGCCAACCTGGCGGTGTCCTCTTCGATGGCCCGCCCGCGACCGTCCTTGCCCAAAGTAGGGAGCTACTGGCGGCGGCGGGTATCTGGGTTCCAGGGTACCTCCCGGCGGTCCGGCCGCGGAGCGCCTTAGGCCTGAAAACGTTCGACGCCGGAGCGCACCTGCTGCTCGAAGCGGAAGATCTCGCGGTCTCCCGCACCAAGGGACGCAAGCGTCGCCCGGTGGTACCGGCCGCCGTCGTCCCTTCTGTTGAGGTGCGCGCTGGTCACGCGCTGAGTGTGACCGGACCCAACGGTGCGGGCAAGTCGACGCTGGCGCTGACGCTGGCCGGATTATTGGCGCCTGCCGGCGGCCGTTTGTGTGCGCTGCCGGAGTTGGCTCGGGGGGCAGGGGCCCGGCCGTTGTCGTGGCGTGGGCGTGAGCTGATTAGCAGAATCGGCACGGTTTTTCAGGAGCCTGAGCATCAATTCGTGGCGCACAGTGTCCGAGATGAGTTGTTGTTTGCGCCGAAGATTTTGGGCCACGGTGGCGAGCTGGTCGAGGAGCTATTGGCGCGGTTGCGGCTAGAACATCTGGCGGATGCGAACCCGTTCACGCTGTCGGGCGGAGAAAAGCGCCGCTTGTCCGTGGCCACAGTGCTGGCAGCTAGCCCGCAGATCTTGGTTTTGGATGAGCCAACATTTGGTCAGGATGCCAATACGTGGGCGGAACTAGCGTCCATGCTGACTGAGCTGTTGGACGCCGGAACTGCCGTTGTTTCGGTGACGCATGACGCCGCCTTCACCGCGGTTCTGGGCGGAGAACGGCTGGTCCTGGGAGGCGCGGATGGATTTGCTGATGTGCCGAATCCGCGGGTGCGGCAAAAGGCTGCGAGGTTGCACCCATGAGCGTTGACATTGTGGCTGTGCCCCGGTCCACGGCATGGCTGGCACAGGCGAACCCGCTCGCTAAGTTGGGCGCCGGCATGGCCCTGACCATCGTGCTGCTGATTAGCGTGGATTGGGTCTCGGCCACCTCCGCCTTGATCCTGGAGTGCGCGTTGCTTCCCCTGGCCGGTTTGAGTCTGCGGATGCTGTTGATACGCGGCTGGCCCATCCTGATGGCAGCCGTGGTGGGTGGTTATGGGACAGCCCTCTTGGCCCCTAAGACGGGAGAACTACTGTTCTCTTTGGGGCCCGTAACGTTCACTTCCGGATCGTTGGAAGCGGGAGTGGCCATCGCACTCCGTGGTCTGGCTATTGCCCTGCCCGGAGTCATTGTCCTGGCCTCCACCGACCCCACCGATCTGGCCGACGCACTGGCACAAAAGCTACGTTTGCCACACCGTTTTGTCCTCGGCGCGCTTGCAGCCATGCGGCTCGTGGGTTTGCTGGTGACAGAGTGGCAAACCCTGGGCATGGCTCGCCGTGCCCGGGGCGTGGGCGGCGGGAAGGGTCTTTTCCGTGGGCTCAAGGCTCAGCTGGGCCAAGCTATGGCGTTGTTGGTGCAGGCGGTGCGGCGTGCCACGCGGCTCGCCACCACCATGGAAGCTAAAGGCTTCGGTGCGGGAGCGCGCACTTGGGCCCGGGAATCTACTTATTCGCAGCGAGACTTGTGGGTTGTTGTCGGCGGAGTTCTCATCGCGACAGTCTCCGTGAGCGCCGCCGTGGTACTAGGCACCTGGAATCCGGTGTTCGGCTAGAAGCTCAGGGCCGGGGGCGGACCTCCTCCGCCCCCGGCCCGGCCTGGCCCCGCTCCGGTCCCGAGCTTCCGGATCGCCCCCGGTCCCGAGCTTCCGGACGGCCCCCGGTCCCGAGCTTCCGGACCGGGACTATGCAGCTATGGCTGCGTTGCGGCGTGGGAACGACCCTAGCCGCACAAGCTGCACAGTCACGGGCGGGGTTGGCTCGATTTCATGGGTTGGCTGGATTTCATGGATTTCTTGGCGCGGGCGGGGAGCCCGGGGAACCGTAATAGGATCCCCGAACCATAGATATGTCCTCGTACGCAGAACTTCAGAAATGTGACACGCCTCATACTTGACACGCGTTAGGTTCCTCTGTCATGATTCCTAACACGCGTTAGGTAGTTGCGAGGAGGCAACATGAGTGATGTATCAAGACGGGCGATGCTGAGTTTGCTGGGCATTGGATCCGTGGGTGCTGTCGGGGCAAGCTGGCCCCGGCTGACCGGAGCGGACATCCCCGGACGGGGATCTGATTCGCTCAACGTTGCCATCCTTGGCAATGCTCAAGATGCGGCGAGCCGTGCCAACTTGGTGAAGGCATTCTCCGCAGCCCATCCCAACATCAAGGTGCGGATTCAGGCCATTCAGGGCGCAGACTGGGGCGATTTTTTCGCCAAGATCCTCACCATGGTCGCCGCCGGAACCTCACCCGATGTGGTGCTGGTGGCTACGGAGGGGGCACAGCTCTTTGCCGAACGATTGGCTGAACCGCTGGATGCGTTCGTAAAGCGGGACCAGTCGGAGGTGCAGGACTACTTCGACGATGTTCACCCTTCGCTGGTTGAGGCGTTCATGTACCAGGGCAGCTTGTTCCAGCTCCCGCTCGATTTCAACAGTGCCAACATGTATTTGAACACCGGCGCCTTTGAAAAGGCCGGACTAGCCCGGCCTGGTGACAACTGGACGCACCACGATTTCTACAATTCCCTCACTGCCATGAAGAAGACCGGCGGCAAACAGTTTGTCCCGTACTACTGGACCAACCGGCTCTTCGGTGGAGTGGTGCCGTGGCTGTACGTCAATGACACGAGCTTCCTGAAGGAAACTCGGAGCACGGGCGGCAACTGGTTCTGGGACAAGTTCTATGCCAACGATCCCACGCGCGGCATGCGCTCCGGCGGTTACCAATGGCTAGAACCCAACGCCGAGGATCCCCGAGTGGCTGAGAGCTTTGAGTTTCTGCGCACGCTCGTGGCCGAAGGCCTGGGCACCAGTCCGGCGCAGGGTGGCGGCAATGAGCTCGTAGCCCAGTTCGCCTCGGGCCTCATTGGCACCACTCCGGCTGGCGGCTACTGGGTGCAGGGTCTCCACGAAGCTGGCATGGCCGAAGATGCCTTTGACGTGCAGTTCTTCCCGAAATGGCGCACGCAACGGCACCAATTTGGCGCTGCTGGTTACGCCATCATGAAGACCTCCACCCGTAAGGATGAGGCGTGGGAATGGATCAAGTTCTGTGCTTCCAAGGAAGCCATGGAGTTGGCCATGCCGAACCCCAACACCACCCCTACGCGCCGCTCCATGGTCAATGAGGCGCTGTATTCAGGCAAGGGCCCGGCCCACTGGCAGGTCTTCTACGACACGCTCGATAAGTTCCCCAGTTCCGGACCCATCCCCGCCCCGCCGCAGCAGGCCGCGGTGGAAAGTGCCCTGATCAAAAATGTCCTTGGCGCCGTCACTGGCTCCGCAGCCGATGTTCGGCCCGCCCTGTCCACGCTGCAGCGTGACCTCGAGCTGGCTCTGAGGAGGGTCTGATGTCCACCACAGTGAAAATTTCCCCGTCAGAAACAGCGCCCGCCGGCCCCCGCGGCCCCGGCCGCCGTTCCTCGGCGCAGCGTGGCTCCGGCAAGGACAAAGGCGCCAAAGGCTTGGCAGCACTCTTCCTGGCACCCACCATTATCGGCATTGCCATCTTCACTTTGGTGCCCATTGTGGCGTCCTTGACGCTGGCATTCTTCCGTTGGGACATCATCAGCGCCCCGGAATTTGTGGGCGTCGATAACTTCGTTGCTATCGGAGCAGACCCCACCGTCAGAACGGCGTTTCTGAACACCATGGGCTTTGTGGTGGTGGCGGTCAGCCTGCAGTTGACGGTGTCCATTGGACTGGCCGTGCTGATCCAGTCGAGGATGCCTAACTGGTTGCGGACCTTCTTCCGCTCGGCATTCTTCTTCCCGCTGGTGCTGTCAGCCTCCAGCGTCTCCATCATCATGAGCTATTTGTTCAATCAGAACTTTGGTCTGGTCAACAAGGTCATCGGCCTGATTGGGATCCCGGCCGTGCCATGGCTGACCTCGCAGGCCGGGGCCATGATCGTCATCATCCTGGTATATGTGTGGCAGAACTTCGGCTTCACGTTCCTGCTCATCATTGGTGGCTTGAGTTCCATCCCCACTGAAATGTATGAAGCCTCCTCCATTGACGGGGCTACGGGTTGGAAGCAATTCAAAAACATCACGCTGCCGCTGCTGAGCCCCACCCTCCTGGTGGCCAGCGTCATGGCGATCATTTCCGCTCTGCAGATCTTTGACCAGCCGTACGTCATCACCCGTGGCGGGCCCGGCGATTCCACTCGCACCGCAGTCATGGTCATCTACGAGACAGCCTTCAAGCAGCTCGATTTCGGCCGCGCCTTTGCCATCGGCATTGTGCTGACGCTGCTGATCATGCTGGTGACGGCCATCCAATTCCGCCTCTCACGACGCTTCGTGCACTACAACTAGGAGCCGTGCCATGACCACCCTTTCCGTGAAAGAAAGCAGTTCCGCACCGGGCCGCACCCCAGCGCCCCGCAAAAAATTCCAAGTTTCCGGGCGCACCGCCGGCCGGGCCGCCATTCTCATTGCTGCAACCTTCCTGACGCTGGGCCCGGTTCTCTGGACCGTGCTGACCTCCATGCGCCCACCCACCGAATCGCTCGGTGCCGGCGGTTCCATCTTCTCTGGCGGCCTCGACTTTAGCTCTTACGCCGATGTGTTCACGCAAGTGAATATGTGGCTGTTGATTTGGAACTCGGCCCTCGTCACCGGCATCATCGCCGTGGGCCAAATGTTCACCGCAGCATTGGCCGGCTACGTGTTTGCCCGCATCGACTTCAAGGGCCGCGGCATACTGTTCAGCGTTGTCCTGGCCACCATGATGGTCCCCATGCAGGTCACGATTGTTCCGGTCTTTATGCTGATCCGCGGCATGGGCCTTTCGGACACCCTGATGGCCCTGATTCTGCCGGCCATTCCGACGGCGTTTGGCACCTTCTTGATGCGCCAGTTCTTCATCGGTTTGCCCGGTGAGCTTGCTGAAGCTGCAGCGATCGACGGCGCATCCCCCTTGCGCACCTTCCGTTCCGTTTACCTGCCGCTGGCCTGGCCCGGACTCGCCATCGTGGGCATCCTCGCCTTCAACTTCCACTGGAATGAATTCTTCCGGCCACTGATCATGACCATCAGCGAGGAAAACTTCACCATGCCACTGGGTCTGGTGTCGCTGCAAGGAAATATGGGCACCGGATCGGTCTCCACCGTGCTCGCCGGCGTGGTGCTTTCCATGATCCCGGCACTGGTGGTCTTCCTCTTTGGCCAGCGCTATTTGCGTGAAGGCCTGACCGCTGGCATCAACAAATGACCAAGCAACAGAGCCCCCAAAACCCCCAGAACCCCAAAAACCTCATCAACACCATCAAGGAGCACTAGCTGTGAGCACCACCGACCCCGCCTTCCTGGACCCCGCGTTTCCCGCACTGCACGGCCGCCCGGATCAGGGCTGGATCAATGACCCCAACGGCTGCATCAAGGTCGACGGCGTTCATCACCTGTTCTTCCAGTTCAACCCGGACGCGCCCACCCACGGCAACGTCCACTGGGGGCACGCCACCTCCACAGATTTGGTCCGCTGGACGCAGCAGCCCATCGCGCTGTATCCGCGTAAGGGTGCTGCGGACGCCGTCGGTGCCTGGTCCGGCGTGATTGCTTTGGACGGCGATGTGCCCACCGCGTACTACACCGGCATCGCTGAGACCGAGCATGATTCACAGGTCATGACGGCCACCTCGGACAGGGCCCTGACCGAGTGGAAGCAGGAGCAGCAGGGCATTTTGGGCATGCCGGACGAGCCAAATATTGGCGATGTCCGCGACCCCTTCCTGTTTACCTTTGAGGGCACCCAATACGCCATCCAGGGTGCCGGTTACAAGGATGGCACCCCCGTCATCCTGCTCTACCGCTGCCACACCATGACCAACTGGGAGTATCTGGGCCCGCTGGTGACTGGCGGCTCGGGAGTAGCCCAAGAGTGGGCTCCGGCGCAGATCTGGGAATGTCCGCAGCTATTTGTTGTCGACGGCCAGTGGGTGCTCATGCTCTCGCTCTGGAACCGCGAGGACCATAGTTTGGACCGCGTCACCTACCTGACGGGCGAGCTGAGCGAAGGCGGTTCGGGTCTAAAATTCCTGCCTACCGGCGGCGGCCTGATCGATGCTGGCCCCGATTTCTATGCACCCCAAGTGGTGGCCGGAACAGCCGAGGAACCGCGCACACTCATGTGGGGCTGGAGCTGGGAAAAATCAAGGAACGACGCCGATATCCTCGCCTCGGGATGGGCTGGTGTGCTCAGCTATGCGCGCGTACTTTCGTTCCGCGACGGAGCCTTGCGCTCGGAACCGGTGGCTGAAGTTGCCACGCTGCGTGCCGGGATTCTGCATGAGAGTACGGCGGGAGATTCTGAACAGTTCGCTGTGCCGGCCACCAGCCGCGCCTTTGAAATCCTCGCCGACGGAGCTGTGGAATTGGTTCTGGTGGATGGAGAAGCCCACGGTGCAGTTCAACGGGTTGTTGCGGCCGTAGATGGTGGACGCATCCTGGTTGATGGCTCACTGCTGGAAATCTTTACTGCGGACGGTCAGGCCACAACGGTAAGGGCCTACCCCACAGCGACCTCATACTTCCTGGTGCGGGGCGCAGCCACAGTTCATAAGCTGGCGCTCTAACCCCGGCTCGGCGGAGCCGCCACGGAACCGCGCATCACCACAGAACCCTGCACCAAGATCGGTGTAAAGGATCCTGCGGAGCTCTCTTTGGAGCGAGCTTCAGGGGTTCTGGTGGTGGCGCCGGCTGCTGTGGCGGCTTTTGCCGTGCCCGGGGAAGACGTGCCCGGGGAAGAGAGGTCCTCCAGCAGTAGTTTCACGGCCATTTCGCCCATTTCGCGGTGGGGCAAGGATACGGTGGTGAGCCCCGGTACTGCTGTCCTGGCGAGAGGTTCGTCGTCGTCATAGCCCACAATGCTCACGTCTTCAGGCACGCGTAGCCCCAACTTTCCACAGGCCAGAATGACGCCCATGGCCACCCGGTCGTTGGCGCACACCACGCCGGTGGGGCCCCTATCAGTGTGGCCAGAACCCGTAGAACCCGTAGAACCCGAGCCAGGGGAACCCGCGCGCCTGGCTGGGGACACGCCGTCGTCCGTGAAAAGACGCATGGCGGCGGTGTAACCGTCACTGATCTCCCAGCCGGCTTCCAGAGTGGGGATCGGGGCTAGGCCGGCGGCCTTGACGGCGGCGTTGACGCCCTCGGTGCGCAGCCCGGTGGCCACGAGTTCGTGCCCGCCGGACAGGTAAGCGATGTTGCTGTGGCCGGCGTCGAGGAGGAGTTGTGCAGCGGTGCGGCCGCCGAAAACCTCGTCGGGAATGATGGAACGCCGGGTTCCTGACGGGTCAAAGCTGTTAGCGAGTAGTGCCGGGACGTTGTTCATGGAGGGATGAGGCTGGTGTTCACGCAGACTTTCGGCGGCGAAAATGAGCGCGTCCACCTGACGGTTCAGCAGAGTGGTGAAGGCGATGTCTTCGCGAAGTTCATCACTTTGGGTTTCGATCACCAGGAGCAAGTAGCCGGCATTGAACGCGGCGTTGCTGGCGCCCTGCAGCAGCTTTCCCGCAAATGGACCACCGGCAATGGCGTCGGTGACCACACCAATGGTGTGTGTGCTCTGACTTTGCAACGATCGGGCCACCGCGTTGGGTGTGTAGTTCAGTTCTTTAGCGGCAGCCAAAATGCGGAGCTGCTTGTCCTTGGCAATATTGCCGTCGGCGCGGCCGTTGAGCACAAAGCTCACCGCGCTGCGGGAGACGCCAGCACGGTTGGCGACGTCCTGCGAGGTTGCCTTGCGAGCCATGTGGTGGCCTCCTAAATCGTGTGAGGTCAAGCCTATCGCGGGAATCTTGCGGCGTGGTTCGTGCCACGGTTCAGGGCGCGACGCCGGGGCGGGGTACCGTAGAGGCAGTGAGGCACGCTGGCGTAAGTGATCGATTGCCAGGGCAAAGCTGCGGCAACCTAAGGCGCGATCCAGTGCGATCCAGCGCCGAAGCCGCACTTATCGCATGTAACGGTTAAATTTGGTCCAAAAGGATAGGTTTTGCCAGATCGCTCACAAAAAACATGTGAAATATGCATCCCGTGATATAAATAATGTCATGACTCAAGTGGCTGCAGAAACCGTTGGCGTACTCGTGCGAGATGCGCGCACTGAAAAGGGCTGGACCCAGGGTGAATTGGCATCCCATTTGGGCACCAGCCAAAGCGCGGTGGCCCGCATGGAACAGGGCAAGCAGAATCTGAGCCTGAAGATGATCCAGCGCATGGAGACCCTGCTCGAAGCGAACCTCTTCAACTTTGGTGCACCCGCCAAGAGTGCCGTGACGCATCTGCGCGTCCATGGTGGCCACCAGCTTTCCGGCAGCGTCGAGGTCAACACCAGCAAGAATGCTGGCGTTGCCCTGCTCTGTGCCAGCTTGCTCAACCGCGGCACCACCACCTTGCGACGCCTGGCCCGCATCGAAGAAGTCAACCGCATTGTGGAGCTGCTGACCTCCATCGGTGTCGAGTGCACCTGGCTCCACGACAACGATCTGCTGATCCGCCGCCCCGCCGTGCTGGACCTTGCTGCCATGGACATTGCCGCAGCCAAGCGCACCCGTAGCGTCATCATGCTGCTGGGCCCGCTGCTGGACGAAGAAAACACCTACCGCATCCCCTACGCCGGTGGTTGCGATCTCGGCACCCGCACCGTGGAGCCGCACATGCAGGCGCTGCGCGAGTTCGGATTGGACGTCAATGCGCACGACGGTTTCTACCAGGTGCAGGCTCCGCTCTCCGACACCGAAGACCGCACCTTTGTGTTGACCGAACGTGGCGACACCGTCACCGAAAACGCCATCATGGCCGCCGCGCACCGCGAAGGCACCACCGTGATCCGCAACGCCAGCCCCAACTACATGGTGCAGGATCTTTGCTTCTACTTGCAGGGTTTGGGTGTCAGCGTTGACGGCGTTGGTTCCACCACGCTGACCATCAAGGGCAAGTCCCGCATCGACGTCGATATTGAGTACGCGCCGTCCGAGGACCCCATCGAGGCCATGAGCCTGATCACCGCCGGCATCGTGACCAAGTCCGAGGTCACCGTGACGCGCGTGCCCATCGAGTTCATGGAAATTGAACTCAAGGTGCTCGAGCAGATGGGCTTCCGCTACCTGAAGTCCCCCGAGTACATGGCCCGCAACGGCAAGACCCGCCTCGTGGACATCACCACCTTGCCCTCTGAGCTGAAGGCCGCGCAGGACAAGATCCATGCCATGCCGTTCCCCGGCCTGAACATTGATAACCTGCCGTTCTTCGCCGTGATCGCCTCCTGCGCCGAAGGCACCACCATGATTCACGACTGGGTCTACGAAGGCCGCGCCATCTACCTGACGGAACTGAACCGCCTCGGCGCCGGCGTCCGCCTGCTGGATCCGCACCGCATCGACATCAAGGGCCCGGTCGCCTGGCGCGCCGCCGAAATTGGCTGCCCGCCCGCACTGCGCCCGGCAGCCTGCATTCTGTTGGCCATGCTTGCCGCCAAGGGAACCAGCGAGTTGCGCAATATTTACGTGATCGAGCGCGGCTACGAGGATCTGGCCGAGCGCCTGAACACCATCGGCGCCGAGATCGAATACTTCCAGGACTAAAGCCTGCAAAAGTGCGACGGCGGGAGGTTCCCTTTGTGTCAAGGGGAACCTCCCGCCGTCGGCCTTAGAACAGGAACTGCCGGTTATGAGACTTAGCTAAGGACGCTCAGTGGCGCACCTTGGCGCGCCTCTTGCGCCCATTGAGCAGTACCAGCAAGACGCCCACGGCGCCCAAGCCCAAAGCAATTGCCAGGGGCACCATACTGCCAAAGCCTGTGTTGGCCAGGTCGGCGTTTGTGTCGGTGGCTGAGTCGGTGCCGGTGCCCGTCTCGGTAGCGGACGTGCTCGGGGCCGGAACATTCGATGCCGGATTGCTCGGCTCAGCGGTAACTGTTGCCGAGGGAGACGGTGCGGCAACGTCGGTCAACGTTGCCGTCCACTGAACCTGGGCGTCCGTGGTGAAGCGGTACCAGGGCTGCGGCACGGCGACCACGGTGGCATCGCCTCGAACAGCGGCCGTGCCGTGGGTAGCGGTCAGCAATTTCCCGTTCACATACCAATCAATACCCGCCGTTGGCGTAACTCGCACACTGTCTTGAGCCGTTCCCGGCAGGTCCTGGAACTGAGGGGCAGCCGGGGTGATTTCCGTTGTCAGGAGCGGGACATTTTTGAAATCCATGTCGCTGGCCAAGTAGTAAGAGGTGTAACTGGGCTGATTGTAGGTGGTGTTCTGGCGAGCAACTTCGGCCCGGTACTGCACATCCTGCATGGGCGTGGGTAGCTTATGCGTGGTGACTTCGGTGCTCGTGTAAATGCGCAGCGCCGAAGAGTCCTCGGTACGCAGCAGCAATTCCTCGCGCCAGTCACCAAACACATCAGCAATGAGCGAGGCGTTGCCCTTGGTGCCGTTGTTGCTCAGCGTTCCGGTAGCGGTCAGGACCGTACCATCCGTCCAATCGTCAATGGTGGGAGTGCCCGTTCCGCTGCCGTTGAGCAGCTGCGTGGTCATGTCGGCCGCCCAGTGAATTGACTGGTTGGTGCCGGGAGTTTCGGCCGAGAGGATCGCGCCAGCGGAACTCAGCAGGCCGCTGGCGTCAGTGCCACCGGGCATACTGGACCATACTTCAAGCCCGGGAACGTCGCTGCGAACATCACCAATCATGCCGCGGCCGGTGTCCTTGCCGGAGTAGGCGCCCAACAGGACCTCACCGGTTTTGGCGTCACGCAAAGCGGATCCGTAGGGTGCGCCGGCACCGCCCTCATGAACCGTGAAAATCTCCAGACCCGGGCGGCTGGGATCAATGTCAGCCACATGCATGGCATCGCCATGACCCAAGCGAGCCGATTCGCCCGGGGCAGCGCTGCCTTCCGGAAGTACATCCTTGGAGGAGTACAGGATGCTGCCGTCGTCATCGATGGTGGCGGAGCCATAAACAATTTCCTGCTTGCCGTCACCGTCAACATCTGCGGCGCTGAGTGAGTGGAAGCCCTGTGTTGTGAGTGTCCCGTACACCGGATCAGATCCATCAACGCCGTGAGGTGAATCGTTGAAAGGGTTGCTCATGGGGGCGTGCCCGCTGTCGATCAACCAGCGCTGTTTCAGATTTGTGCCGTCCCAGTCATAGGTGGCCATGGTGGTGCGGGTGTAGTAACCGCGCGCAAAAACGGCCGAGGGGTGGGTTCCGTCAAGGTACGCAACACCTGCCAGAAAGCGGTCAACGCGGTTCCCCGGCTCAATGCGGGACATGGCGTAATCGCCCCAGAGCAGGCCGTCATCGCCGCGGCCCGGCTCGTAGTTGATGGTCTGCAATTCCTTGCCCGAGGCACTGTCAAAGACGGTCAAGTATTCTGGACCGTCAACAATAAAGCCCTCAAAGTTGCGTAGGACATTACGGCCGCTGCGGGAGGGTGCGTACCCATCAATGAAGTAGTCGGCGAGCTCTTCGGCGCTGCTCTGCGACAGGGGGTAGCTGTGCGTTACGGGGATGCCAAAGGCTTCTTCCAGCGTTGCAGGCCAGTTACCGGCAACAACTTCCGGGTGCTTGGTCCAGTCCTGGAACATTTTCACCACGTGGGTGTAGTAATCTTCGGTGCTCAAACGGTAGTCGTCGCTGGTGGAGTAGCCGGCGTCAATATCGGCTTGCGGCAAGGTGACGAAGGCTTCGCTTGTGGCTTTTCCCGTGGCGTCGTAGCTCGTGGACTTTGTGCCGGGAGCGGTCTTGAGGATGGTCTCGGAACGGCCATCGCCGTCGAAGTCGTAGACCATGAACTGTGTATAGTGCGCGCCGGCCCGGATATTGACCCCAAGATCAATACGGTTCAGAAGTGTTCCGTCAATTCTGTAGGTATCCAAAAACACCGGACCTGTGTAGCCAATCTGGGAGACGTCCTTTGAGTTGGACGGGTCCCATTTGACGATGTATTCGTACACGCCGTCACCGTCAACATCGCCTACGGAAACGTCATTAGCTGAGTAGCTGTACGCCTCGCCGACAGGAGTGACGCCGTCGGCCGGGCGCTGCAGCGGCAAGTCGTAATAGCCCTCGGCCCACGCGTTTACAGAGGTGCTGGCAGCCATCTCAATCCCGTTGACCACGGGCGCTACGGTGTAGCTGGCTTTCGACGCACCGCTGGGATCCGAGAAGTTTGTGCTGTCGGTGACGGTGGCGATCTTGGTGCCATCCCGGTACACAACAAAGTCAGGACCCAAGACACCCGTGTCCGATGCGCCCGAGGTTTCTGAAGCCAAGAGACGCCAGCTGAGGAATACGCCGTGGTCCGTGGAAACCGCAACGAGACCCCGGTCAAGGGCTTCGAGCTGTACGGCGCTCACGGGGGTGGTTGCTACAGCGTCGCCAGGTGCGGCCACAGCGGCTGAAGCTGTTCCGGCAATAAGGCAGGTTACGACCGCGGCGCTGGCAAAAGCACTGCCATAAATGCTGCGCGGCCTCTTTTTGAGATTCGTCATTGATTCCCTTGCTGTTGTTGAAACGGTGGAGGAAGTGTTGTGAAACTGTGCTGCGTCCACCTCAGCTACCGTGGGTGAAGCGAGGCGGTCGGTGAGCGTCAAGACTGTGAAGGAGCTGGCGTACGGCTGGCTTCTTGGTGGCGATAGTTGCACGCCGAAACCGGGTGGTGGCATGCCCGATCGCCTCGTGGCACGAAGAGGGCCACGAGGTGAAGAGTCGTGCAGGGTTGAAATCGGGGTAGAAGTGAGTGATGAAAAGCAGTCAGGAAAACGCTTACCGCCCATCTTGCACGAGACTGTGTCGAAGGTCAATGAATCGATACAAAATTTCTTTGCGAATTAGCTATGTGACGCGGGTTACCCGAGCGTGGTGCGCAAGGCGCGCTGCTTGTGGGGAAGGGGGAAGTGCAGCCGACTAGATAGCCGCCAGTGCCGCGGCCAGATCCTGCTTCAGATCCTCTACGTCCTCGAGGCCAACGGAGAGGCGCAAGAAACCGTCAGAGAGTCCGATGGCTGCGCGGCCTTCCGGACCCATAGCGCGGTGCGTGGTAGTGGCCGGGTGCGTGATGAGTGATTTGGTATCGCCAAGGTTATTGGAAATATCGATGATGGATAGGGAATTGAGCAGCGCAAAGGCAGCATCCTTTCGGGTGCCGTTGGCGGGTTCGGCCAGCTCGAACGTCAACACGGTACCGCCAGCCTTCATCTGCTTCTTGGCCAGCTCGTACTGTGGGTGTGAGGGGAGATGCGGGTACAGCACGCGTGCTACCTGCGGTGCTGATTCTAGGAATTTGCCCAGTGCCAGTGCGTTGTTGCAGGAATGTGTCACGCGCAGATTCATGGTTTCCAGGCCTTTGGTCAGCACCCAAGCATTGAAGGCAGACAATGCCGGCCCCGTGTGGCGCATCAGGTTTTTGACCGGTCCATCGATGAATTCCTTGGTGCCCAAGATGGCGCCGCCCAGCACCCGGCCCTGACCGTCAATGTGCTTGGTGCCCGAGTACACAATGATGTCCGCACCAAAGTCGCCGCACTTTTGCAACAGGGGAGTGGCGAAGACGTTGTCCGCCACCACTTGCGCGCCCGCCGCATGGGCTAGATCGCACACGGCCTGAACATCCACAATTTCCTGCATGGGGTTGGATGGGGATTCAAAGAAGACGGCCGTGGTGGGCACACTCAACGCCTCGCGCCACTGATCCAGATCCGGTCCGTCAACGAACACCGTCTCCACACCCCAGCGCGGGAGCAGCTCATTCAGTATCACAAAGCAGGAGCCGAACAGTGAGCGCGACGCCACCACCCGGTCCCCGGCACCCAACAAGGCACCCAAAGCGGTGAATACGGCGGACATGCCGGACGCCGTCGCAAAGCACGCTTCTTTGCCTTCGAGTAGCCGCAACCGTTCCTGAAACGTGGCCACGGACGGGTTGCCGTACCGCGAGTACACAAAACGGTCCACTTCTCCGGTGAAGGACGCCTCGGCGGCCTCGGCGGATTCGTACACAAAGCCGGAGTTCAGAAACAGGGCCTCGGAGGTCTCTTGGAAGTTGGTGCGGTCAAGCCCGCCGCGCACGGCAGCCGTGTCCGGGGACCAGGTGGCTGCGTGCTCGTTAAAGTTGCTCAATTACTTGTCCTTGGCATTCGCTGGTGAGTGAGGAGGCTGGATGCTGGCATGCGATGGCACAGTGCAGACGCGCGGGACGCGGCGTTCCGCATGCCGCGTTCCGAGGAAAGGCGTTAGTACCAGGGTAGATTGCGGTTTTTCCAACCGTTCAGGACACGGTCGCCGAAGCGGTCGGGTTGACCCTCGAATCCCTCGAGTACGTTGTACGCCGTGTAGCCGGCCGCAGTTGCTGCCTCGGCCGCCGCGATGGATCGGACGCCCGAACGGCACAGCAAAACCAGCGGCTTCTCGGCGGGCACTGCGGCCTGTAGCTGTTCCAGGAACTGGGGGTTGTTGGTGCCGTCAGACAGATTCCACTGGATGAAGACCGGTTCGGAGTTCAGCGCGGAAACGTCGGGGACGCCAATATGCGTCCATTCACCTTCGGTGCGCACATCCACCAGGGTGGCTCCGGCAGCTAGGTGTTCCCAAGCTGTTGCCGGGGCCAGATCCCCTGCGTAGCTCACGCGATGCCCTCGCCGTCGAACTCCAGCTCGGCGTCCAGATCGTCCACTGCGTTAGCCACGGCGGCGTCGCTACTGGCAACTGCCTGGGGGAGGATCACGGCCTGGGCGCAGATCACGTTCGTGCCATTAAAGGTGACGGCCGGCCCTCCGTGAAGCACATAGCCTTCGTCGAGGGCTGCTGAGATGCGCTCGCAGAAGGAGCGATCGTCGGGACCGGTGATGAGCCGGTAGGCCAGGGGTGATTCGTCCGCGGACATGTTCTCTCCTCATTGCAAGTGGCCGCAAGGCTGCAAGCGAGAGCTGAGGACGGTGCTCAAAAAATTTGGACATTGAGTTACCGCACCGGGGTTCGCGCTTGCAAACTTCAGCCGTGGAAGCTGGGTTTGCCGAGTAGTCACCTGAGGCACCCCGCCGGAAAGAGGGTTGCCGGCCAGCAAGTCAGGGCTTGACACTGGCACTCATTACTCCCTTTGAAACTAACACATCCACCGCCCCTTGGGACCCTAAGAAGTGCATGTATGGCGCAAAATGACGGCAGCACTACAGACGCGCAGCCCATGAGCTGACAGTATGAATCCATGAGCCTCAGCCGCGCCTTCATCGCCGTCCGTTTCCTCTTTGGCGCGGTGACCTTGGTCGCCGTGGGAATCCAGCTGGGCATTCACATTGGCCACGGCTTCAGCGTGCTGAACTTCTTCAGCTATTTCACCAACCTCTCCAATATTTTTGCCGCCGTGGTGCTGGTGGTGGAGTCGGTGCTGAGCTGGCGCGGCAAGGATCTGGGACCCGCGTGGGCGCTGTTGCGCTGCATTTCCGTGGTGTGCATGGCGTTGGTGGGAATCGTCTTCAGCGCCCTGCTGCGCGATGTGGATTTGGGTTCGCTCCTGCCCTGGATCAACACGTGGCTGCACTATGTGATGCCTGTGGCGATCGTGGCCGACTGGCTCATCACCCCGCCGCGCCACCCCATCGCCTACAAACGCGTGCTCGTCGCCATCGCGTTCCCGCTGGCGTATTTGGCGTATTCGATCATTCGCGGCGCGGCCATCACCTGGTACGCCTACCCCTTCCTCAACCCGTCCGACGGCGGATATGGTCCCGTCCTGCTGACTTGCCTCATCATCGCCGTGGCCTTCGTGGCCATGACATTTCTGATCATGTGGTTGGGTAATTGGCTGAGCGGGCGCTCGGCCCGGCGGGCAGTGGCAGCTTCTGCGGTTTAACTCGGCAGTTAGAGGGTCTGTGCGAGAAGCCTTGAAAGTTCCGCTGTCAACTCCGAACGGATCTCCGGCGTGCCAATCTCTTGGCCGTCAATGGTGTTAACGGGAGCCAACAGACGCAGGCTGGAAATCAACCACACGGCATCGGCATCCAGCAGATCAGCCGGAGTAACAGGCCCGTAACCCAGCTCCCAGCCTGCGGCTTTTGCGGCTGCAAAGAGGGCGCCTTGCGTGGTGCCGGGCAGGATTCCGGTGTCCAGATGGGGCGTGATGAGTCGCTTGACTGGCACGCCGGAGTCGTCGGAGATGTGTGCCAAAAGTACCGACGACGTCGGCCCTTCCAGTACGAGCTGGTCGCCGCTGGTAAAGATCACGTCATCGGCGCCTTGGCTATGGGCGTGGCGCAAGGCCGCCATATTGACGGCGTAGGAAAGGGTTTTGGCGCCCATCAGTAGCCACGGTGCGCGGGCAGAAATGTCGCTGTCGTAGCCGCGCTCCAGTAGTAGGACGTCCAAGCCCTTGGCGCGTTGTGCGGCCAGTGCGAGCGAGACTGGGCTGACCGTAACCCAGGCTGTGGGGGAGTTGGCGCCCTCGGGCCCGCGGGTGACGACCAGCTTCACCACACATTGACCTGGCTCGCCGGTAGCGGCGGCATCGCTGACGGAGTAAGCCGTGAGCGCCGTCGTGATGGCGGCTTGCCACAGCTCCGCAGCCGGAATCTCCAAGTCCATGGTGCGGGCGGATGTGGCGAGCCGGTCAAGATGAGCTTGAATTTTGCGAGTTGCGCCGTCCACGGCCAGCATCGATTCGAAGATGCCATCGCCGCGGGTGACGCCCTGGTCCGTGGCCAGAATGCTCGGCTGGGCGGGATCTGCCAGCCTGCCGTGCGGATGGGCGGGGTCTAGGAACACCAAAACAGTCATGGTGTCGAGCATATCCCCACCCGCTCCCCAACCATCGTTCCTCGGCCGGGGCCCCTCGCCTTAGTGCGGCCGGAACTCTAGAACTTGAGGTCCTCCCATTCGAAGCGGCTCACGGTGCCGTTCTCCCAGTCCTGACGCAGGATTGAGTAAGCGATCGAGGCAAGATGTCCGCCGTCGCTGGTGGGCCAGGCCAAACGGTAGTGGGCTTCCTTGACGAATCCTGCGCGGAGGAAAGTCTTGCGCATGGCGATGTTGTCTTCTCTGGTTTGGCCCTCGAAGCGTCGAGTGTTCGGCATGGCGTGAAAAACCAAATCACAGAGTGCCCGGAGCACGGGAACCCCCAAGCCTTGGCCGCGATGGGATTCCTCTAGGCGCAGATCGAAAAGCGGGGTGTCGTCTTCTTGCAAATCCTCAAGCGCCGCCATGCCGATCTGGTTTTCGTCCTGAGTGACCCAATAGCCCTGGGTGTCCTCATTCCAGAAGCGGCCCTTCGCAATCCCCGCCCGTACGTCCGGTGCATGCGGCGCTGCCTGAACACGGAAGGGGAAACGGTTGCGCGCCAGAAAACTGACGACGTCTTCAGCGTCTGCGGGCGTCATTGGAACAAAGTTTATGGACATTCACTCACCCGATCCACCGAGTTGGATCTCGCCCCAGGAAAGCACCTCTAGTGGGGGTATATGACATTTTCGGCGTTGAGAAGATCCAGATAGGCGCCCTTGACGAGCGCACTTTCATCGATTCCGAATGCAGCAATAAGTCGGTGAGCTTCGGCAACGGCGGCGTCAGATGTCAATGCGTCTTGGAGCGTGACTTCAAGTTCTAGGAATTCACCGAGGCCATCAACACGGTCCAGATGCACCCTTGTTTGGCCAACGCCGAACACCATGCGGTGCTTCCGCACACGTCCAACCTCACCATAGGCAACAGCCAGAACCGATCTCAGCCCGTCTGGATCTGACGTTTCAGAATGAACGTAGAAGGACGGCTTCGGCCCGAGTTCGTCTTCCCTGCGGTAGTAGATCAGCACGCCACGCCCATCAGACAGAACCCGAAGTTTTAGCCTCCCGTTCGGACAACTGAAAAAAGTATCGTCCTGTACAAGCTGTTCGGGTTCCCCGCCAGCCATGGCAGCGACAACGGGGACCAACCTTTCGAGACTGTCCACACGGGCTTTGATTTCGATGTTTGTCGGCATGATTCCACTCAACCACGGAGCTGTTGTGAAGAAGGGATCTGGGGTGCTCCATCAGTGAACTGGTCGATTCTCGATCCTTCTCGGATAGCGGTACCGCGCCACAGCGAAACGGCGGCACCCGGCGTGTGCCGAGTGCCGCCGTCGTACTTGGAAAACTAACTGAGCCTAGCCAGCACAGACTTGCCGAAGGTGAAGGCGCGGATCAAGCCCACCACGCCCAGCACAATCAGCATGATCGCGGTGATGAGCAGCAACCATGCAGCGGTCCAACCGGGAACTGCCAGCACCACGACGCCAGCGATGACGCTCAGTGCGCCGAAGACGATGGCCCACAGGCGGCTGGAGCTTTTGCCGGCCTCGGCCATGGCGATGATGCCTTCGATAATCCAGCCGATGCCGATCATGATGACCGTAAAGATCATTAGCGCCTCGCCCGTGGCCGCCGAATTGCGTATGGCGATGATGCCGGCGACCAGGATGAACAGACCCAGCAGCACATCCAGAATGCGTGTTCCTGCCGAAAGGCTGTGGCTGAAGATGCCGATGGCGATCTTGATTGCACCGGTGATGAGGAAGTTGATGCCCAAGATCACCGCCACGACGGCCAAGGTTTTTGTGGGCCAGACAAGGAGGATGACGCCCAGAATCAAGGCCGCGGCGCCGCTGACGCCAAACGCGATTCGAAGGCCCTTGATGGCCGCGGCCGTGAGCTTGTGGGGGTCAAGTGCGAAGGAGTCAAAAGTGACTTGGGGGCTGCTAGGAATACTCACGGCATTAGTCCTTGGTTTCTTAGTGAAATTACAAGCCAGCTTATCCGGATAGCAGTGTCCCGTACTCGATGTGTCGGGACGTTTTACAGAGCGCTGCGACAGGAGCATTTGCCTATAGGCTGTTGTCATTTGTAGTTGCCGTGAGGTCGCGGCTGACGCGCTGGCGAAAAAAGGGGATGACTGGATGATCTGGACAGCATTTAGTTTTCCAACCGGCAGCATCTGGCTTACGTCGCTGCTGATGCTCGCTGACTTGGTGATTCGTGTTGTCATGCTCGGCATCATCCCCGGTAATCGCCGCCCTACCACCGCCATGGCCTGGCTGCTGTGCATTTTCTTCCTGCCCTACATTGGCTTGGTCCTCTTCCTCATGTTTGGCAACTTCCGACTCTCACGACGGCGTCGGGAGAAGCAGGATGACGTTAACCGTCAAGTGGTGGAAGGGACCAAAGAAATTGCAGAACTGGTCCCGGAATATGAGGGCCCGGCCTGGGTGAAATCGGCTATTGAGTTGAACCGTAATCTCGGTTCCTTCCCGGCTCTGGGGGCTAATTCTGTCCGGCTCATTGAGGGCTATCAGGAGTCGCTTGACGCGATGGCTGATGATGTCAGCAAGGCCGTTCACTACGTTAATGCCGAGTTTTACATTATGAGCTCGGATCACTGCACCGACCGGCTCTTCTCGGAGCTTGAAGCTGCTGCAGCGCGGGGTGTTCGAGTGCGAGTGCTGTTTGACCATATTGGCTCGGCACGAGTCCCCGGCTATCGAGGGATGGTTCGACGGCTCAAGGCCAGCCAGATTGAATGGCGCCGCATGTTGCCGCTGTTACCCGTCAAGGGTCAATGGCGCAGACCCGACTTGCGCAACCACCGCAAGATCCTGGTGGTCGATGGGCGTGTGGGGTACACCGGTTCACAGAACGTCGTTGAGCCCTCCTATCGCAAAAAGAAGAACCGCAAGATTGGGCGCGAATGGGTAGAGCTCATGTCCCGTCTGGAGGGCCCTATTGTGGGAACCCTCAATGTCATGTTCTCCACGGACTGGTCCTCCGAGACCGAAGAAAGCCTGCTGGATCAGCTGGCCACCCACCATTGGGATTCCTACGCCGACGGTTCGCTCTGCCAGGTGGTTCCCAGTGGTCCGGGGTTTGTCACCGAGAACAACCTGCGCTTGTTTAACACCCTGCTCTACTCGGCTGAAGAGTGCATCACCATCTCCAGCCCCTATTTTGTGCCGGACGATTCACTGCTATACGCCATCACCACCGCCGCTCAACGGGGCGTTGTTGTTGAGCTGTTTGTTTCCGAAGTAGGGGATCAGTTCCTGGTCCACCATGCCCAGCGTTCCTACTACGAGGCGTTGTTGAAAGCCGGGGTGCGGATCTATTTGTATCCCAAGCCGTTTGTGCTGCATGCCAAGCACTTCACTGTGGACTCTGACGTGGCCGTGATCGGTTCCTCCAATATGGACATGCGTAGTTTCTCCCTCAACCTTGAAGTCACTGTCATGATGATCGACAGCGACGTGGTCAAGCGGATGCATGAGGTTGAGGATCACTACCGCTCCATCTCTCGAGAACTGAGCCTGGACGAATGGGTTAACCGGCCCATGCTGGCCCGTTATGTGGACAACGTGGCCCGGCTGACGGCCACCATTCAGTAGCTTCTTCGGCGGATTTTACGATTAGCTAGGTGCTAATCGTAAAAGGATCGCCTGATTTTCTGAACCTTTTACGATTAGGCACCCCTCTAATCGTAAAATCGTGCGATTCAGTGTGGGAAGTTAGAGCCCAGCGTGGATAAAACGCCGTGCGCTTTGGCCTGAATCTCATCCCATTCGGCATCGTCCTCGGAGTCGGCCGTGATGGCACCGCCGATCCCCAACGAAAGGTGCGTGCCGCCGTCGTCCGTGTCTTGGAGAACCAAGGTGCGGATCACCACTGATAGATCGGTGGCCGCATTGAGCGAAAAATAGCCTATGGCGCCAGAATAGATGCCGCGCGGACCAGCTTCGAGATCGTCCAGGATGGCCATGGTGCTGATTTTCGGGGCCCCCGTCATGGACCCGGCGGGGAAGGCAGCGGCCACGGCCTGCGCGCGCGAATTACCGGGTGCCAGCTGCGCCTCGATGGTACTGACCATCTGATGTACAGTGGCGTAACTTTCGATCGCACACAGCCGCGGCACGGTCAACGAATTCGGCAGAGCGAAGCGCGAGAGGTCGTTGCGGAGCAGGTCCACGATCATCACATTCTCCGCCCGGTCCTTGAGCGAGGTGAGTAGATCCTGTTTGAGCGCGGCGTCGGCGGCCGGGTCACTGTCGCGGCGCCGGGTCCCCTTGATCGGTTCGGCCCGCATCAAACCGTCGGCATCAATACGGAGGAAACGTTCAGGGGACGTGCTGCAAATACTCAATCTGCCTAGGCGCAAAAATGCCGCAAACGGCGCCGGATTGCGCTTTCTCAACGCCTGATACGTTGTCCAGGAATCGAGCCGTTGCGGCAGCGCCGACTCCAGCGTGGTTGTCAGGCAGACCTCGTAGGAGTTGCCCTCGTAGATCTGGGCCTGCGCTGCCGCGATCATGTCCTTATACCGGTGCTCGCCGTCCCGAGCCGTGAAAACGGGCGCGCCACTGTGGATGCTCGACGCCGGGAGGTTGGCTGGTGCGGTGGGTGTAGCGGGGTGGGAAGCGGCGTGCGTAGTGCGAACCGCTTCCCGGACAGAGGCGAGAAAGCTGGCCGCTTCGGCGACGGCGCCGGGCTGATGCGGGCCGGTCAAGGTCAAGACGTACAGGCAATCGTCGTGGTGGTCCAGAACTACGGCGCGGCCAGCAAAGAGCAGCATGGCGTCAGGCAGGGAATCCGTGGTGTGCGCAGCCGTCCCACCGGTTTCGGCTTTGAGCTCATAGCCCAGATAGCCTAGCCAGCCGAGCGTGAAATCGCCGGGGTAATGCTGTGGTGCCCGGACAGCTTTCCGGCCCCACACCGAATCGAGCCAGTTGAAGAAGGGTCCGCGGATGCGGGTAGTGAGTTGCCCGGCAGTCACAGTGGTGACGTCATTTTCGTGGCGGGCCAGCTGCCCAAAACGGCCTAAGTCATCGGCCATGATGGAGAACCTAGATCTGGCCGCTGCTGGATCCTTACCGACGGGGCCGGGTCCGTCCAAGGCGGCCCCTATGGTTTCTACGCTTGCAGGCTCCTCGTTTGCGTCGATCCGGGCAATGGAACTATCGAGCCACACTGCGTTCCGGGACTGCCCGTACAGTGTGTGAAACAGCTCCTCAACGGGAGGCAGGCCCTCAATGCGGACGGCGGAAAATTCCAGTCCGCGGCGCCGAGCCAGTTCGGGTCCCAGCACATGTTCCATGGCAGGGAGCTGGGTGAGAGCGTCGAGGACGGGGGCCGGGGCATTGGCAACACCGTTACTGCCATCGACCACGATGTCGGCCGTTGCGCTAGCCACGGCAGCGGCGTCCGTGCCACCGGTATTGCCAAGTAGCCGATCCTCCTGCGCGGCCCAGCTGTCCCAGAAAGGAGCGTACGTTTCACCGTCACGTTCCAGCGCCCGCATTTTTCGGGCGTCGCTGGGGGCATCCACCCAAACAATCGCATCCAAGAAGTCGGCAGCCCGCCCATGCGAGGAACCCACACCTTCGACAATGACCACCGGTGCAACGGCGGTGGTCCGGGAGGCGCCGTCGTGCTTTGCCTCCCAATCCCACGCGGTCCACGTAGCGGGGAGGCCTTGATGAAGGGGCTGCAAAACGGAATCAATATAGCGTTCCACGCCACCTGCGAGGCCGTCCCAACCAGGGTAGATGTCCTCGAGGTGGAACAACGACACAGCGCGGTGACGGCGCAATAGGGCTGCCAATTCAACAGCAACAGTGGTTTTTCCTGCACCGGAACGGCCGTCCACTGCGATGATGACCGGCCTAGCCACGGGCGTGCGCCACAATGCCGGAGAGTGCTGCGGAGATCAGGTCCCAGCTGACGTCAAAGTCCTTGGCGTCGCCGTACCAAGGATCGTAAATTCCTTGCTGCTTGGGTTCGGCATGGGCAACTTCGGGGTCAAAGGAACGCAACATGCGCACTTTGTCAGCGGCCGCCGCGTTCGGGGCCAAGGCACGTAAGTCCTCGTAGTGGTCAATATCCAGCGCCAGAATCAGGTCGCGTTCGGCATACCAAGCCGGGTTGAATGTGCGTGCTGTGTGGCCTGTGGCCTCGATCCCGTGGCGGGCCAAGACAGCTAAAGCTCGCGGATCCATGGGGTTCCCCACCTCCCACGCCGAGGTTCCCGCAGAGTCCACTTCAACGTTCAGGCCGGCCTGCGCAGCAGCATGCGACACCATGAATTCAGCCATGGGGGAGCGGCAAATATTGCCTGTGCAGACGGTGAGGATCCGGTACGGGGTGGTCATTGAATCAGTCTATCGGCGTAGTGCTTTGGAGCAGGCGCGCGGTGCTGTCGGGCCGTCGGGCTGCCGGGCTGCCGGGCGCGGTGCTGCCGGGCTGCCGGTTCCGCTGTCCAGCGTCAGTGGTGCTAGACCAGTGCCAACAAGATACCCACAACGATAAACAAGATGCCGAAGATCCGGTTCAGGATCAACTGTCCGCGCGGGCTGGTAGTGAGGTGTTTGAGCTGCTTGGCCCCCGCGGCAAAGATGAACCACATGACGACGATGTCAATGGCCACCACCGTGGCTGTCAAGATCACGTACTGGGGCAGCAGTGGCTCGGCGGGACGGATGAACTGGGGCATGAACGCCAAAAAGAAGACAATCGCCTTCGGATTCAGCAGATTGACCCACAGGCCGCGGCGGAACATCGAGAAACCAGACTCCACCGTGGCAGTTTCGCCCCCTGCATCGGCCTTTTCTGGCTTTGCCAGTAGCTTCCGGATGCCCAAATACACCAGATATGCGGCGCCACCATAGCGAATCAGCATGAACAGGAATGGGGAGTTGGAGACGATGATGCCCACGCCTGCTGCCACGATGACCACGTGGATCACGAGAGCCAGCTGCTGGCCCAAAATGCCCCAAAAGGAGCGGCGGAAACCGCTGGTGAGCGCATTGGACATAGTGTTGATGGCGCCTGCGCCCGGGGTCAGGGAAATCATGGCGCCGGCGCCGGCAAGGGCCAGCCAAAGAGAGAATTGCACCCGCTCATCTTACGTGCCATGGGCAGCGAGCCCGCCCGCTTGCGGCTATCGAACGGGATATGACACATCCGGCGCGAGCCCCCGCCGTCGAGGTTCCTCCCAGAAGTGGCAACTATGATGAAGCAAATGAGCGCTCCCAGCCAACGATTCGGTCTCAGCCGCCGCCATTTTCTCCAACTGTCCACCTTGGGACTTGGTGTGGGCGCGATGGCCGCACTCGCCGGGTGTGGCGGCCCGACCGGCCGGAAGCCTCTGGACACCGCGGGTCAGATTGATTTCCGCAACCCGCTGCACGTCCCGCCGCTCGCGAAGTCGGAACTCAAGGGTGGCCAGCGCGTTTTTGACCTCGTGACCCAAGCCGGTCAAACGGAGATCGTGCCCGGCGGGAAAGCCGATACCTGGGGAGTCAACGGGGCATTTTTGGGGCCGACGCTGCGAGTGCGCCGCGGCGAGGAGATTCGCCTCAATGTCAGCAACGAACTCGACGAGCCCACCACCTTGCACTGGCACGGCATGCGCCTACCCGCTGCGGCCGACGGCGGTCCGCACCAAATGGTTGAACCAGGCAAGTCATGGTCCCCTTCATGGACCATCGACCAGCCCGCGGCGACCCTCTGGTACCACCCGCATCCGCACGGTCAGACGGAACGGCACGTCTACAAGGGGATCGGCGGCATGTTCATTATCGACGACGACGAAGAGGCTGCCCTGGCGCTGCCGCGCGACTACGGCGTGGACGACATCCCGGTCATTGTCCAGGACAAGACGTTCAACGACGTCGGGCAGCTCGTTGAGACAGGCCGGATCGGCGTCGGCATGTTGGGCAGCACGGTGTTGGTCAACGGCACCGCGGCTCCCATGTTGGATGTGGTGGCGGAGCACACGCGCCTGCGCCTGCTCAATGCCTCGAGCGCTCGCAGTTACAACTTCGGCTTCTCCGATGACCGCACATTCACCATGATCGGCAGCGACGGCGGCCTCCTGGCGGCGCCCGTGCCGCTGACCCGCCTCATGCTCACCCCGGGCGAACGAGCCGAAATCATTGTCGCGTCGGTTCCCGGGGAAACCGTGTCGCTGCGTTCGTTCCCGCAGGACCTTGGCGTTTCGGAGACGCGCGCCGCAGAGTCCGGCTCCCTGGACACCTTGGACATCCTCGAGCTCAAGGCGGCTTCCGTGCTGAAGCCTTCCGCCCCGATTCCTGCCAAGCTGGCCGAGGTGGTGTACCCGGATCCCGCCCTGGCCGGGGACATGGAGATGTTCCAGCTCGGTGACAACGTCATCAACAGCAAGCACATGGACATGGACCGGATCGACTTGGAGGTCAAGGCCGGGTCAACGCAGGCCTGGACCGTGTTCAACGCCCACAACCAGCCGCACAACTTCCACATCCACGACGTGCAGTTCCAGATTCTCACCGTGGACAACCAGCCGCCCCCGCCGGAACTCGCAGGCTGGAAGGACACCGTCTACGTGCCACCGGGCGTGACCGTCCGGCTGCTCATGCAGTTCGGCGAACTCACCGACCCCGTGATCCCCTACATGTTCCACTGCCACCTGCTCTGGCACGAAGACATGGGCATGATGGGCCAGTTCCTGGTGGTGGACGCCTAGCTTGCCGCGCCCAATGTGTGGCTATGCGCGGGGCTCAGTCGGGTTCAGGCGCGGGCGATGATTTCCCCGTTGGGCATGATGAACCAGCCGTCCTCGCTGGCACCCCAGTCCCGCCAGCCTGCCGAGATTCGCTCTAGAGATTCCGTGTTGGCTAGCCCGTAGCTCACGGCTTGTTCGGCAAATGCCGAACCTACTGTGCGGTCCGCCCAGACGCCCGCCAACCAGGCCCGCTGCTCCGGTGTCGCGTAGAGCCAGTTGGCGGACGACGGCGTGACATCCGTAAATCCCGCAGCTTGCGCCCAGTGCAATAACCGTCGCCCGGCGTCGGGTTCCGCCCGATTGTGCCTCGCCACCTGCTGGTACAAGTCCATCCACTCGTCCATTTCGGGTAGTTCCGGATACCAAAACATGCCGTGAAAATCGGCGTCCCGTACGGCCACGATGCCGCCCGGTTTTGCCACGCGTCGCATCTCCTTGAGGTCGGCCAACGGATCCGTCAGATGTTGCAAAACTTGGTGGGCGTGCACAACGTCGAAGCTGTCATCGGGAAAGTTGAGAGCGTAGACATCGCCCGCCTCAAAGCTCAAGTTGGCCAACTGCTGATCCAGGGCTAACACCGTTGCTGCTGCCACGACTTCCGGAGAACGGTCAAGGCCCAACACCGCACCGGGTGCTACCAGCCGGGCGAAATCTGCCGTAATCGTGCCGGGACCCGAGCCCACATCTAGCACTCGCAGCCCAACAGTGAGATGCGGGATCAGATAGGAGGCCGAATTTTCCGCAGTCCGCGACGTGTGGGACCGCAGCACGCTTTCGTGATGGCCGTGCGTGTAGACATCCCCGGATGCTGGCTTTTTACTCATAAAGGGGAGCGTACGCCTCGGGCCGCGCCGTCCACCAGAGCTGTCCACTCTGGAGCTGCGTACCGTTTGTCAGTAACCATGCGCCACTTCTGGAGCTGCGCATGGTTGCAACGTAACCGCGCGCAGCTTCAGGGAACGGGCTACGGGCCGCCCCAAATAAGCCGCCCCAAGTAACCCAAATAGAGGGAAGCGAAGGGTGACGGGCGCCGTAAAACCCGACCATCCGGCGTCGTGCCTGTTCGCCCAGCGTGAAAGTTGAGCCAAGTGCGCTCAACTCTATTTGACATGGAAACGAGTCTGAGTAAAGTTGAGTGCAGAACGCTCAATACCGCTGGTTGAGCGACCCCGCCAACTTGGTGGAACTGTTCGCAGCGGCTCATGAAAGGAACCACTTATGTCACGTGCCGTAGGTATTGACCTCGGAACCACCAACTCTGTTGTATCCGTCTTGGAAGGTGGCGAGCCCACCGTTATCGCCAACGCTGAAGGCGGTCGCACCACCCCCTCAGTTGTTGCCTTCTCCAAGACCGGCGAAGTTCTGGTTGGCGAAATCGCCAAGCGCCAGGCCGTCAACAACATCGACCGCACCATCGCTTCCGTCAAGCGCCACATGGGCACCGACTGGACCGTAGCGATCGACGACAAGAAGTACACGGCGCAGGAAATCTCCGCCCGTACCTTGATGAAGCTCAAGAACGACGCCGAAGCTTACCTGGGTGAAAAGGTCACCGACGCTGTTATCACCGTCCCGGCCTACTTCAACGACGCTGAGCGTCAGGCCACCAAGGAAGCCGGCGAAATCGCAGGATTGAACGTGCTGCGTATTGTCAACGAGCCCACCGCTGCCGCTCTGGCTTACGGTCTGGAAAAGGGTAAGGAAGACGAACTCATCCTGGTATTCGACCTCGGTGGCGGAACGTTCGACGTTTCCCTGCTCGAAGTCGGCAAGGACGAGGACGAGTTCTCCACCATCCAGGTGCGCGCAACCTACGGCGACAACCGCCTCGGCGGCGACGACTGGGATCAGCGCATCGTTGACTTCCTGTTGAACCAGCTCAAGGTCAAGGGCATCGACCTGTCCAAGGACAAGATCGCCCTGCAGCGTCTGAAGGAATCTGCTGAGCAGGCCAAGAAGGAACTCTCCTCGGCTACCAGCACCAACATCTCGCTGCAGTACCTCTCTGTTACCGCTGACGGCCCGGTTCACTTGGACGAGCAGCTGACCCGCGCCAAGCTCCAGGACCTGACCAAGGACCTGCTCGAGCGCACCAAGAAGCCGTTCAACGACGTCATCAAGGAAGCCGGTATCAAGGTTTCTGACATCGACCACATCGTGCTCGTCGGTGGCTCCACCCGTATGCCGGCCGTCGTGGAACTGGTCAAGGAATTGGCTGGCGGCAAGGAGCCCAACAAGGGCGTCAACCCGGATGAAGTTGTTGCCGTAGGTGCTGCACTGCAGGCTGGCGTGTTGAAGGGTGAGCGCAAGGACGTTCTGCTCATCGATGTCACCCCGCTGTCCTTGGGTATCGAAACCAAGGGTGGTGTGATGACCAACCTGATCGAGCGCAACACGGCTATCCCCACCAAGCGTTCCGAGACCTTCACCACCGCTGATGACAACCAGCCCTCGGTTGCCATCCAGGTCTTCCAGGGTGAGCGTCAGTTCACTCGCGACAACAAGCCGCTGGGCACGTTCGAGCTGACCGGTATTGCTCCGGCTCCGCGCGGCGTCCCGCAGGTTGAGGTCACCTTCGACATCGATGCCAACGGTATTGTGCACGTGTCCGCCAAGGACAAGGGCACCGGCGTCGAGCAGTCCATGACCATCACGGGCGGCTCCTCGCTGTCCAAGGATGACATTGAGCGCATGGTTCGCGAAGCTGAAGAGCACGCAGCCGAGGACAAGGAACGCCGCGAGGCAGCAGATCTGCGCAACTCCGCAGAGCAGCTGCACTACTCGGTTGACAAGGTTCTGGCCGACAACGATGACAAGCTCTCCGACGAGGTCAAGAATCCCGTCAAGGAAGATGTCACCGCTCTGAAGACCGCTCTTGCAGGCGACGACGACGCAGCCGTAAAGACCGCGTTCGAGAAGCTGCAGGCTTCACAGTCTTCACTGGGCGAGGCCATCTACGCCGCAGCCCAGGCTGAGGGTGCAACGGCCGACGCCGGTGCTTCCGAAGGTGCCGCATCTTCCGAGAGCGCTCCTGAAGAAGACATCGTTGATGCTGAGATCATCGACGAAGACGCAGACGAGAAGAAGTAAGCATGTCTGAGTCCGTAAACCCCGAAGAGGTCCCAGAGAACGAGTCTGTCGATCCCGCCAACCCGGTGGGCAAGCCCAACGAGACCCGCGGTGAGACCGAAGGCGACGCGCTCTCTCAGGCCGAAGAGATCCTCAATGGTGTTGAGGTTCCGGCCGAGGAGTCCGTGGCTCAGGGTAGCGATGCCGCCGAGGCTGCCGAGTTGAAGAATGACCTTCTTCGCTTGCAGGCCGAGTACGTCAACTACCGTAAGCGGGTTGAGCGTGACCGCGCCGTTGCCGGCCAGATGGCTGTTATCGGTGTCCTGAACTCGCTGCTTCCAGTCTTGGATGACATCGATGCCGGGCGTGCTCACGGCGATATCGTCGAAGGTCCGTTTGCAGCCATCGCCACCAAGCTGGAAACGGCTTTGGCCACCTATGGTCTAGAGAAGGTCGACGCCGTTGGTGTCGCCTTTGACCCGACCGTTCACGAGGCGCTGATTCAGCAGCCTTCGGCCGATGTTGAAATTGACACGGTCAGCCAGGTCCTGCGCAACGGTTACAAGTCCGGCGATCGCATTCTGCGTGCCGCACAGGTAATCGTGGCAGTTCCGGAGTAGCAAACCCCTAGTGGTCGAGCCTGTCGAGGCCAGTGGTCTCGGCAGGCTCGACACTTGGGATTAACCCACAAACTTTAGAAAGGAGACGTCTTGGCAAGTCAGGACTGGGCAGAGAAAGACTTCTACAAGATTCTTGGGGTATCCAAGGATGCTTCCGAAGCCGATATCAAAAAGGCCTACCGAAAGCTGGCCCGCAAGTACCACCCGGATACAAACTCCGGGGACCCGCAGGCGGAAAAGACCTTCAAGGACGTCTCCGAAGCGTACTCCGTGCTCTCCAGCAAGGACGACCGCGAGCAGTACGACGCCATCCGCGCCATGGGTGGCGGTGCCCGCTTCAGTGCCGGCGGCGCTGGCCAGGGCGGTGGCGGTTTTGAGGACGTCTTCGGTGACCTCTTCGGCGGCGGCCGTGGCGCACCCCGCGGCGGATCTCGGGGCAATCCCGGCTTTGGCGGTTCTGGTCTGCCTCCGGAATTCGCGGACCTGTTCGGTGGTGGAGGCGGTTTTGGCGGCTTCCAGCCCACACCCACCAAGGGTGCGGACCGCACCGCTGCGACAAGTATTTCCTTTGGCGGTTCCATCAATGGAACCAAGATCGGTCTGCGCGAGCCCAATGGGGAAGTCATCGATGTGCGTATCCCCGCGGGCATCAAGGACGGTCAGAAGGTTCGGGTCAAGGGCAAGGGCCAGTCAGGGGCAGCCGGTCCCGGCGACTTGATGGTCACTGTCAACGTCAAGCCGCACGAATTCTTCATTCGCGACGGCAACAACATTCGCATCCACGTCCCGGTCAGCTTCCCCGAAGCTGCCCTGGGCGCCGATATTAGCGTCCCCACCTTGACCGGCGACACGGTCCGCGTCCGCGTTCCTGCCGGAACGCCGTCGGGCCGCACTTTGCGAGTCAAGGGTGCTGGCGTGCAGTCAAAGAAGGGCGACGGCGATCTGCTCGTCACGATCGACGTTGCCGTTCCGCAAAAGCTCAGTAAGGAAGCCGAAGAGGCGGTGCGTGCCTTCGCGGCAGCCACTGCCGATGGCGATCCCCGCTCAGGACTGGCAGAAAAAGCCAAGCTGTAATCCCCACCCGCACCCTAACCTCGTACCGCCCCAAGCGCTCCCATTGCTCGCAAGCTCGCAAAGGGTCCCGCGCGCTTGTGGGCCCAGGCCAGGGAACCCTGCGGGCGGGGGCCCACTCGCACCCGATCACCAGATGATCGGCTCCACTCCACCGAAGGAAGGAAATTGCAATGATTATTGACCCGTACGCCCCGATCTTTGTGATTTCCGTGGCGGCTGAACTGGCCGATATGCATCCGCAGACCCTGCGCCAGTACGACCGTTTGGGGATCGTCAAGCCCAACCGGGCACCTGGCCGGGCCCGGCGATACTCTCAGCATGATGTCAATATGCTCCGTGAGGTCCAGCGGCTGTCCCAAGAAGGTATTTCGCTGGAGGGTATTCGGCGGATTATGGAGTTGCAGAATCAGGTTGCCGCCTTGCGAGCCAAGGTCGTGGAGCTGAGCGAATCGCTCGAAGCTGTCACGGCTGAGATGGAATCGCGGCCACCGCGTCCCAACAGTCGGGTGTTTGCCGCGGGGCTGCTGGGTGGGGACATCGTGGCCCTAGCAAGAGGCCAACGTCCCCGCCCCCGCAGCCAAGCCATGGTGGTGTGGCGCCCGCAAGGAGTGCCCACTAAAAAGTCGATCACAGCAAAAAAGCGCTGATCAGCTAGGCCGTTCTAGGCCTGCCTGATCAGCGCTTTTCTGTGCCCCCAACAGGTAGCTGCCTGCCATCAGTCGCGGAACAAACCGGCCAGATCCGTGGCTGTCAAAGCCCCGCCGGAGAGCGAATCCCCGCTCATCACATCAGAGAACAGCTGGGATTTCTTGGCCTTGAGCGCCATGACCTTTTCCTCAATGGTGTCCTTGGCGACCAGCCTGTAGACCATCACGTTCTTCTTCTGGCCAATGCGGTGGGTACGGTCCACTGCCTGCGCCTCGGACGCCGGGTTCCACCACGGATCCAGAATGAACACGTAGTCAGCCTCGGTCAAGTTCAACCCGAAGCCACCGGCCTTCAAGCTGATGAGGAATAGCGGGGCGTCACCATTTTTGAATTCATCCACGACGGCGGCCCTATTCCGGGTGCCTCCGTCGAGATATGTGAAGTCAATGCCCTCGGCAATGAGCCGTTCCCGAACCTTGCCCAGGAAACCGGTGAACTGGCTGAAGATCAACGCGCGGTGGCCTTCCTTAACCACGTCCTCCAACTGTTCAAAGAGCACGTCCAGCTTCGAGGAGCGCACACCCGCCTGGTCTTCATCCACCAGTGACACGTCCAGGCTGAGCTGACGCAGCAGCGTCAATGACTGGAAGATGGTGAAGCGGTTCTTATTCACATCCTCCAGGAGGCCAAGAATCTTGGCCCGCTCACGTTGCAAGTGGGTCTGGTAGATCTTTTGGTGCCGTGGATTGAGCTCCACTTCTAGGATTTGTTCCTGTTTGGCGGGCAGATCTGCAATGACCTGTTCCTTGGTGCGGCGCAGCATGAGCGGTTTGACCCGTGCACGTAGCTTCGCAAGGAGTTCGGAGTCGGCATTCTTTTCAATGGGGCGCTGATAGAACTCGGCGAAGCGTTTGGGGCTGGGGAACAAGCCCGGCGCCACAATGGACAGCAACGCCCACAGTTCCATGAGGTTGTTTTCCATGGGTGTACCCGTGACGGCCAGCTTGAACGGAACCTTCAGTTTGCGTACGCACTGGTACGCCTTGGACTGATGATTCTTCACAAACTGGGCCTCATCCAGGATCAGTCCGGCAAAGGGCTGCATCGCGTACTCGGCAAAATCAATGCGGAAGAGAGCATAGGAGGTGATGACAATGTCTGCCCCGGCAAAGAAATCCGCGGAGATCAATCCGCTCTTGGCAAAAGTTTCAGACACCGTAACTACCCTCAGTTCCGGCGCGAACTTCACGCTTTCACTGGCCCAGTTACCCACCACGGACGTAGGTGCCACCACCAGGAACGGTGATTTCAGCTCCGGGTCTTCAGCCTTGACCTGGCTGACGAGGGCCAGTGTCTGAACGGTCTTACCCAAGCCCATGTCATCGGCCAGTACCCCGCCCAGCCCAAAGCTGTAGAGGAAGTGCAGCCAGTTGAAGCCGTCCAACTGGTACGGGCGCAGTGTGGCATTGAGCCCGACAGGGGCTGGCAGCGGCTCGGGTGGGCCGCCGTCGAGCAGTCCGGAGACAGCCTTACGCCAGGCCTGCGCCTGTTCGTCCACGATGCCCAGCTGAGCCAGTTCGTCCCACAAACCAGCCTGAAAGCGGCTGATCCGTAGCTGGCCGTCCTTGTTGTCATTGAGACTGCGGGCTTCATCGATCAGGGCGCGCAGCTGGTGCAGTTCCGGGCGGTCCAAGGAGAAGTAGGCGCCACTGGGCAACAGCATGCGCGTGTTCCCGGCGGCCAAGGCGGAGAACACGGCCGCGAAGGAGACGTACTGGCCCTCCAGGGTGATCACAATGCCCAGATCAAACCAGTCCCGCTCATCGGTGGCCTTGGTGGAAATCGTGACAATGGGAGCTTCTGTGACCTCACGGTAGCTGGCAATGTCACCACTGGTCTCGACTTTAATGCCGGGCAGGGCTTGCAGCCGGGGCAGGACAGTTTCGGTGAACGTGAGTGTGTCTAAGCCGCTCAGAGCGGCAGATCCAGCCAGGGTGGGCTCGCCCCACGCGTGGTTGGCGGCCACACCCATGGCCGTAATGTCCTCCCAGGGCGTGCCGACGAGCTCCAAGATCCGTGCCTCGGCTCCGGTGTCCCGCACAGCGGTTTCGCCCAGTTCGGGCCACAACGGCAATGAGGTGACCCGGGTTCCTACGGGATAGTGCCACTCCCAGTGCAACCGCACGGTGTGATCGCTGCCGTATGCTGCCAACAGCGACAGTGTGGGTTCCACATAAGCCGGTAACTCCACCGAGTTGTTGGCTGAGACCACCGGTGCGGCCTGTTTGAGCTGCGGGTAAAACTGGGTCAGGAACTTATCCCTGGCCTGCTCCGGAATATGGACGGTTTCCTTGCGCAAAGCAAAATCCAGGAGCTGCGGTGAGGTGCCAGCGGGCAGCGGCGCCAACGTGAGGTTGCCGCGTACTGCTGCGGTGCGGTTGGGCGTGCTGGAAGTAGCCGTGGTGCCGGGCTCGAGCGGGTCGGAGAAGAACAGACCGTAGACGGGAGAGCCGATCTGGCCCACCACCTCCGCGGTGACAGGTGCGCCGTCGAGCTCTATCAGCGGACCAACGTCCAAGGAGCCGGATTCACCCTGCGTGACATCGAGCTGGAGAGTGGCTTCCTGGCTGCTGACATGAATGGGGTCCCCGGAGCCCGACTGGATCAGGGCAACGCCGCTCTTGTGCGCTGTGGCGAGGAGCTGCCACAGGTTCCGGCCGGCAAAGTCGTTCAGTGACAGCCATGCCCCGGCGTTGCCGTGATTGAACTGGCGTGGGCTGTGCGATGACAAGAATTCGGTGAGCCATTCCAGCTGGGTGGGATCGTGGGCCCCACCATAAGAAAGGTAGCCCAAGGTGGCCCAGCTGACGCCTGACTTGACCCATTTACCACGCGTTCCCATGACCACGGGACGGACGTTGAGCACCGGCTGCGAGGGCACGGTGCTGCCACGGCCCCGGTAGGAAAAACGCGGCGGCGGCACATGAAGTTCAAATTGCAGGCCCAACGCCGGGGTATCCGGGCTGGGGCCGGTAGCGGCTGGCGGCAGCAGTGCCGACAGGGCTGCTTCCCACGAATCCATGGCAGGAGCATCGGGGGTCGGCGCGGGGGTGGCCTTGCTGTCCTTAGCTTTGGCCAGCAGGGTTTCCAAGAAGGTGGGTTCCCGCGGAGTTTCCTCAGGAACAAAGAAATCGGTGAAAGAGGGGTCCTGCTCGGCTGCGGCAATCAACGCCACCACGTGCTTGCAGTTTTGCCGCACGGGGCAGTTGCAGATGCCCACGCGGCAGGCAATGACGCCGTCGTGCTCGCGGACTAACTTGGCTGTGGCCCGGTAGTCCTGGGTTCCTAGTACCTTGCCGGAGAGCAGGCCAGTGGCAGGTTCTAGGACAATGCTGCTGACCCGGTCCTCGTCGGCGTAGACACGGCCGGCGGCAATGGACTTCTCGGTGAACTCGGCGATCCGCGTCATCAAACGTGAACCAGCGGAGGAGTGCGTCACGGAACTGTTCCACCTGTCGGTTGGGGGTGGCCCAAGGGCAAGAACCACATCTATCAATCCTACGCAGTATTGGCGGGCATGTTTACCCTGCTCGTCCCTGTGCCGAAAATGTGCTTGTCCGGTGAAATTCTCTGCTCAAAAAAGTACGACGGCGGTGGGCCGGGCACGTGCCCAGCCCACCGCCGCGGTGAGGTGCCTTATGCGCGAAGGGCGCAGCGGGAATTACTCCTGCACTGGCTCCAGCGCATTCTTTGCTGTGCCTTTGCCTTTGTCCTTGTCGTTGTCCTTGACGAAGAACAGTGCAAACAAGAGGGCCACGATGGCGGTGGCCACCAAGAGCGAAAGGCCAATGGCGTACTTATAGTTCGCGGCCTCGGGGTTGTAGGTCATGCCCATGATTAGCGGCGGGAAATAGCCGCCCAGACCGCCGGCAGCACTGACAATACCGCTGATGGTGCCCACCTTGCCGTCTGGTGAGAGGGTTCCCACCCAGGCGAAGACGCCTCCGGTACCCAGCCCCAGCGCCGCGGCCAAGGCCAAGAAAACGGGTCCGGCCTGGACGTCAGCGGCAGGTTCTAGCGCCACGAAGAAGCCCAGCACAGCCACACCGGCGAGGGACACGAGCACCACGGGCTTGGAACCGATCTTGTCGGCCAAGACACCACCAATGGGACGGGCGATCACCGCGGCCAAGGCGAATCCGGCGGTGCGGGCACCCGCCGAGCTCGGATCGAACGCGTAGATGTCGCGTAGATACGTGGGCAGATAGGTGGCGAAGGAGACAAAACCGCCGAAGACCACGGCATACAGGAAACACATCTTCCAGGTCACGGCCAGCTTCGAGGCGTCGATCAGCTTGGGCATCACAGGGGATTTGTTGGGCTGCCAGCCGGGGGCGTTCTTCATGAACACCCACACGAGCACGGCCATGACGGCCAGAATGCCCGCGATCAGCAGGTGCGTGGGCACATATCCGATCGATTTCACCAAGCGCGGGTTCAGGAAGGCGGCCAGTGCAGTGCCGCCCATGCCTGCCCCGAACACGCCCGTGGCAAAGCCGCGGCGTGCCGGCGGGTACCAGGCGCTGACGAACGGGATGCCGACGGCAAACACTGTTCCGGCAACACCCAAAAGGAAGCCGGCCGCAAGCACTATGACAAAGGAGTTTAGTGCCCCTCCCAATGCGACCAGCAAGACTGTAGGAATCGTGGCCACCAGAACAAAGGTGAACAAGGCCCGTCCGCCGTACCTGTCCGTCATGGTGCCCACTACTATGCGGCCCAAGGAGCCCACAAAGATGGGCATGGCCACCAAGATCCCCATGGTTCCAGCTGATAGTTCCATGGAGTTGGCGTAGTGCGTACTCAGGGTGGCGATGATGTTCCACGCCCAGAAACCCACCACGGAGGCGGCGGTTGCCAGAGCCAGATTCAGTGCCTGTCCCTTGACGGGAGGCGGGTGCGGGGCGGTTGTTGAGGCCATGGTCTCTCCTGATTGAGGCTTAGAACCTGGGTGGTAGAAGCTGATTAGACGGTTAGCGCTTGGTGGTGTCGCGGTCGCGGGTGCCTACTTCGGACCAGCCACTGCGGGGAGCAACGCTGGCACCCTTGTCTCTGGAGCGGTACACAATGTACGGGCGGAACAGGTAGTGCAGCGGGGCTGTGAACGCGTGGACCAGACGGGTAAACGGCCACACCATGAACAGCAGCATGCCCACCAAAGTATGGATGTGGAAGGAAGTCGGAGCCGCGGCCATGGCGGCAACATCCGGCTGGAAGATGAACAGGGAGCGGAACCACGGAGAGACCGTGTCCCGGTAAGTCACATCAGGATCGGGCCAGAACACGCTGGCCAACGTGGTCCACAAACCAAACACGATGGCCGCCACCAGCACCACATACATGAGCTTGTCGTTCTTGGTGGTCGCCATGAACACCGGCCCGGTTTTGCGGCGGCGGTAGATCAGCAGCACGATCCCGCCGAGCGTGCCAACACCTGCAATAGTTCCCACAAACAGGGCGTTGAAGTGATAGATGCTCTCCGTCATGCCCACAGCCTCGGTCCAGGACTTCGGAATCACCAGGCCAAAGAAGTGCCCCGCGATCACGGCGAGCAGACCAAAGTGGAACACGGGCGAGCCGATGCGCAGCAGCTTGGATTCGTACAGTTGTGAGGACCTAGTGGTCCAGCCGAACTGGTCGAACTTATACCGCCACACGGAGCCGCCTACCAGAATGACAATCATGACGTAGGGCAAAACGCCCCAGAGGAAGATGTCCATTGCTCATGCCCCTTTCATGGGCAGCAAACGCGGATCGTAGGGGTCCAGACCCACGGATTCCGTGGGCGGGCCGTAGCCTGCCATCCGCATGACGGCTTGTTCATCTGCCGGGGATGCGCCCGGCAGAGTGTCGCAGATGGCTTGCAGAATCTCGGCGTGCGGCAGCTCATCGCGCATCAGCCCAAACTTGATCAGTTCCAGGCTGGGCCGGTATTGCGCCAGCAGTTCCTTGCCGGTGAGCATGTCCACGGTGGCCGCAAATTCAAGCACCATGGGCAGAAAGTCGGGCAGTTCTCCCCATGTGTCCACCAGGGTGTCCTGACCTCGGTAGACCTTCTTGAACGCGCCCAGCACCTCCCCGCGCCGCCGAGTATCGCCGTCGGTCCAGTAAGAGAGGTGCAACGCATGCCGTTTGCCGAGGTCAAATTCCTGCACATATTGGCCTTGCAACGCCATTAGATCGGTGCTTTCCAACCGTTCTAGGACGACGCCGAACGGTTGGCTTGCGCCGGCAAACTCACCGAGGGCGGCCCTCATCATGGGTACCCGGGCTACGAGTTGTTCATCCGGGTAGGACAAACACCACGACGCTGCCAGGAACGTTATCCGGTCCCTTTTGTTGCCGGTCCCGTTCATGAGCCGCCACCGCCTTCGGTGGCAGCTTCGAGGTCATCGGCGGGCGGCTCGGTGGGATGCTTTTGCGGGAACATCCCGGCAGGTGCGCCGTTGCCGTCCCAGTTCAGCAGGTTCACGCGGCCACGCAGGGTGTCCGCCCCGGCCACCGAATCGGAGGTTTGCCGGTCCTTGAGAGCATTGAACGTTTCCAACGCCACCGGGGTGGGACGCCCGCTGGCCTCACCGAAGGGCGACATGCCCATCGAATCCATGCCGGGTCCGCCGTCGAAATCGAGGGAGCAACCCATCTCTTCCAGATCGTGGGCCTGCTCGGCATGTGCCTTGGGGATGACATAGCGCTCGTCGTACTTGGCGATGGCCATGAGCCGGTACATCTCATACATGGTGGCGCCGTCCATGCCCACGGAAGCGGGGATGGACTCATCCGGATCGCCGCCGAGGGAGATGCCGCGCATATAGGCACGCATGGCAGCCAGCTTCTGCAGCACGCCGGTGACCAAATCCGTGTCACCTGCCGTGAACAGTTCGGCCAGGTACTCGACCGGGATGCGCAGAGCGTCAATGGCGCCGAACAACACGTCTTTGTCCTCGGCGTCGTGCCCCTGATCGCGCAGCAGATCAACTACGGGGGAGAGCGGCGGGATGTACCAGACCATGGGCATGGTGCGGTATTCCGGGTGCAACGGCAGGGCCACCTTGTAGACCTTGGTCAGCGCGTACACGGGCGACTTCTGTGCGGCCTGGATCCAGTCTTCCTGGATGCCTTGTTCGCGAGCGGCCGCAATGACGGCAGGGTCATTGGGGTCCAGCAGCACATCCATCTGGGACTGGTACAGATCCTGCGGATCCGTGACCGAGGCAGCTGCGGTGACGGCATCGGCGTCGTACAGGAAAAGCCCCAGGTACCGCAGCCGGCCCACGCAGGTTTCCGAGCACACGGTGGGCAGGCCCACCTCGATGCGCGGGTAGCAGAACGTGCACTTCTCGGCCTTGCCGGTCTTGTGGTTGAAGTAGATCTTCTTGTACGGGCAGCCTGTCATGCACTGGCGCCAGCCGCGGCACTGGTCCTGGTCAACCAGGACAATGCCGTCCTCGACGCGCTTGTAAATGGCGCCGGAGGGGCAGGAAGCCATGCAGGAGGGGTTCAGGCAGTGCTCGCAGATGCGCGGCAGGTAGAACATGAACGTCTGCTCAAACTCGAACTTGATCTTGTCCTCGGACTCGCGGCGCACCTTCTCCACAATGGGGTCCAAATGACCCATTTCGGAGGTGCCGCCCAGATCGTCGTCCCAGTTGGCGCTCCAGGTGATCTTCGTGTCCTTGCCCGTGATCAGGGACTTGGGCCGGGCCACCGGGAAGTCATCGCCGAGCGGGGCGTCCACGAGGGTCTTGTAGTCGTAGGTCCAGGGCTCGTAGTAGTCCTTGAGCTCGGGCTGGATGGGGTTGGCAAAGAGCCCGAACAGCTTCTTCACACGCCCGCCGGCCTTGAGCTTGAGGCGGCCGCGCTTGTTCAGCTCCCAGCCGCCCTTCCACTTTTCCTGATCCTCGTAGCGGCGCGGATAGCCCTGCCCGGGGCGGGTTTCGACGTTGTTGAACCAGACGTATTCAACCCCTGCACGGTTGGTCCATGCCTGCTTGCACGTGACGGAGCACGTGTGGCAGCCAATGCATTTGTCCAAGTTCATGACCATGCCCATTTGAGCCATTACACGCATTAGTACTGCACCTCCTGTGAACGGCGACGGATGGTGGAAACGTTGTCTCGCTGGTTTCCGGTGGGGCCAAGGTAGTTGAACGCGTACGTCAGCTGCGCGTACCCGCCAATCAGGTGGCTGGGTTTCACCAACAAACGGGTCACCGAGTTGTGGATGCCGCCGCGGCGGCCGGTGGCCTCCGACTTCGGCACATCGATGGTGCGTTCCTGCGCGTGGTAAATGTAGGCGACGCCTTCGGGCATGCGGTGGCTGACCACCGCCCTGCCCACGAACACGCCGTTGGCGTTCACACACTCAACCCATTCGTTGTCCTTGACCTGGATAGAGCCGGCGTCCTGCGGGCTCATCCACACGGTGGGACCGCCACGCGAAAGGGAGAGCATCAGCAGGTTGTCCTGGTATTCGGAGTGGATGGACCACTTGGAGTGCGGCGTCAGGTAACGCACCACAATCTCCTTGTCCCCGTTGGGGCCCAGCTTCGGCTCGCCAAACAGCCTGTGCATATCCAGCGGGGGCCGGTAGATCGGCAGGGCCTCGCCAATGTCGATCATCCAATCGTGATCTAGGAAGAAGTGCATGCGCCCGGTCAGCGTGTGGAAGGGCTTGAGCCGCTCAATGTTCTGCGTGAACGGTGCATAGCGGCGCCCGCCCGTCTCCGAGCCCGACCATTCCGGGGAGGTGATGACAGGCTGCGGCCCGGCCTGGGTCATGGCGAAGGAGATGTGCTTCTCCTCGCTGCCCTCGGCCAGATCAACCAGCTTCATGCCCGTCTTGCGTTCCATCTCCTTGAAACCGGCCACGGCGAGTTGGCCGTTGGTGGTGCCGGAGAACGTCAGGATGGCCTCGGCCATTTTCGCGTCGGTGTCGATGGCGGGACGCCCGTGCGCGGCGCCGCCCATCATGACGCCGTTGACCTTGCCCAGGTGGGCCAGGGCCTTGTCGAGTTTGTAGGTGATGTCCTTGACGGTGAAACCCAGCTTGTCTGCCAGAGGTCCGACGGCGGTGAGCTTGTGAGCGATGGCCGTGTAGTCCCGCTCCACCACGATGAAGTTGGGCATGTTTTGCCCGGGGACGCCGTCGATCCCGTCCTTGCGCCAGTCCCGGACAACGCCGCCGGGCTGGGCGATCTGGCCCACGGTGTCGTGAATGAGCGGGACGCTGACCAGGTCCTTGCGGGTGCCCAGGTGCTTCACGGACTGGCGTGAGAGTTCCTCGGCCAGCAAGTTGAACAGCTCAAAGTCCGTCTTGGTTTCCCACGGCGGGTCGATGGCCGGGGTGAAGGCGTGCACAAAGGGGTGCATGTCGGTGGAGGAGAGATCGTGCTTCTCGTACCAGGTGGCGGCCGGGAACACGACGTCGGAGAGCAGGGTGGTGCTGGTCATGCGGAAGTCGGCGGACATCAGGAAGTCGAGCTTTCCTTCCGGCCCTTCCTCATGCCATTTCACGTCCTGCGGTTTCAGCGATTCGTGGCTGTCCTGACCCATGACGTTGTTGTGGGTGCCGAGCAGGTTCCGCAGGAAGTATTCGTTGCCCTTGGCGGAGGAGCCGAACAAGTTGGAGCGCCACAGCACCAGGGTGCGGGGCCAGTTTTCCGGGGCGTCGATGTCCTCGATGGCCGGGTTCACTGTCCTGTTCATGAGTGACTGCGCCACCCAAGTCTTCTCGTCCGGGGCCTCGCCCGCTGCGACAGCTGCGATGGCCTTGTCGGCCAGGTCCAGCGGGTTGGAATCGAACTGCGGGTAGAACGGCATCCAGCCCAGGCGCACTGACTGTGCCAGCGCGTCCGCCGTGTGCATGCCGTCGAGGTTGCCGGTGGACAGCGGCGACTTCAGGGCGTCGGCCGAGTAGCCGTCCTGGCGCCACTGGTCGGTGTGCATGTACCAATAGCCGGTGCCGATCATGGTCCGGGGTGGGCGTGACCAGTCCAGGCCGTTGGCAAGGGAGACCCAGCCCGTGATGGGGCGGCACTTTTCCTGGCCCACGTAGTGCGCCCAGCCGCCGCCGTTGCGACCCATGCAGCCCGTCAACATGACCAGGGCCAGAATGGCCCGGTAGGTGGTGTCGCCGTGGAACCACTGGCAGATGCCGGCGCCCATGATGATCATGGAACGGCCCTTGGACTGTTCGGCATTGCGCGCAAATTCTCGAGCTACCCGGATGCAGGCCTGTGCCGGGACGGAAGTGACTTCTTCCTGCCAGGCCGGGGTGTAGGGGACGGAAACGTCGTTGTAGTCCTTGGCCCAGACGCCGGGCAGGCCGGGTCGGCCCACGCCGTACTGGGCGAGCATGAGGTCGTAGACGGTGGTTACCAGGTGGCCGCCCACCATTTTTGCCGGTACGCCGCGGTGCATGATGGTGCCTGCACCTTCGGGGTCCTCGAAGCAGGGGAGCAGGATCTCCACGGATTCTCCGGTGACTTCATCCATGCTCAGGGCCGGCTCGATGCCGGTCAAATCAAGGTTCCACTTGCCCTCGCCGGTCTTGGAGTAGCGGTGGCCCATGGTGCCGTTGGGGACAATTGCATCCCCGGTGACCTTGTCGAAGAGCATTGTCTTGAACGCCGCGTCCTCGAGACTCTCCTGGCCGGGGACGAACGCAGCGGTGAGGAATTTCCCGGGAACGTACGTCCCGTCGTCGTGCTTCTCCAGGCGGATCAGGAACGGGAGGTCGGTGAACTGGCGGACATAGTCCTGGAAGAACGGGACCTGGCGGTCAACGAAGAATTCCTTCAACGTCACGTGGCCCATGCCCATGGCGAGGGCGGCGTCGGTGCCGGCCTGGGCGGGGAGCCATTCGTCGGCGAACTTGGTGTTGTCCGCATAGTCGGGGCTGATGGCGATGACCTTCGTGCCGCGGTAGCGGACCTCGGCCATCCAGTGCGCGTCCGGTGTGCGGGTGACGGGGACGTTGGAGCCCCACATCATCAGGTACGTGGCATCCCACCAGTCGCCGGATTCCGGGACGTCGGTCTGGTCGCCGAACACCTGCGGGCTGGCCACGGGAAGGTCCGCGTACCAGTCGTAAAAGGAGGTCATGACCCCGCCGATGAGCTGCACAAAACGGGTGCCGATCGCGTGGCTGACCATGGACATGGCCGGGATCGGGGAGAAGCCGGACACGCGGTCGGGGCCGTACGTCTTGATGGTGTTCACGTGCGCGGCGGCGGCAATTTCCAGTGCCTCTTTCCAGGATGTGCGGACCAAGCCGCCCTTGCCGCGTGCGTTTTGGTACCTCCTGCGCTTTTCCGGGTCCGTGGAGATTTCGGCGAACGCCAGGACGGGATCATTCAGGCGGGCCTTCGCTTCGCGGTACATTTCCACGAGCACGCCGCGGGCGTACGGGAAACGGACACGGGTGGGGGAGTAGGTGTACCAAGAGAACGCGGCGCCACGAGGGCAACCGCGCGGTTCGTATTCGGGACTGTCCGGGCCAACGCTCGGATAATCGGTCTGCTGGGATTCCCACGTGATGATGCCGTCCTTGACGTACACCTTCCAGGAACAGGAGCCGGTGCAGTTCACACCATGGGTTGAACGCACCACTTTGTCGTGACTCCACCTGTCGCGATAAAAAATATCGCCGGCCCGTCCACCTTCCCGGAAAACTGCCCGAGAATCATCCGTTTCATCCCACTTGGTGAAGAAACGCCCTAATTTCAACATTGCATCAGACGCCGGACCATCGACACCGGCGACAAAAGTTTCAGCAGTCATGGCCCCAGACTAGGGGCTGTCCGTGGGGATTTCTACGGCCTGTCAAATAGCCAAGATAAGGGTGTTCTAATTATCTTGTAAAAGTTGCATAGTTTGTGCGACTTTTAACTTCCGAGGACTTGCAGGACGTCAATAGTTGGCCGCAATATTAAGGCCTTGTGGGTGAATGTTACGTCGGGAGGGAGGCTCGTCCCTCGCCTCCCTCCCCCTCGACGCTAGCGCAGCAATGGTTGCTTTTTGGTGGACGCTATCTCAGCAATGGTTGCTTTTTTGGCGACGCTATTTCATGTGGGGGTCGGCGGATGATTGGCGCTGGTCCCGCGGGGCTGGGCAAAAACAAAAGGCCCTCCTCGCCGGGGCCCTGAACGATGATGCTCGCTCAGGGTGCCGGCGGGGAGGACCAGTTGGTGCGTACGTTCTGCGCTGCATGTGGACGCCAGCGCGTGGGTACCTACTCTTGTGGGTGCCCAGTGCGTGGACGCTTAGTTGCGGCGGAAAGCCAGATCGAAGATGACGCGGCCAGCCTTGTGGGCCTTGTTCTCGAAGCTGGTCAGGATGCGCCCGTCAAAACGCGGAGCCCAGCCGCCGATCTCATCTGGCTCATCACTTTGTTCGCAATCCACTCCGCTGAGCCGCGCCTCGGTGAGGGGGCTTTCGGAACCTGTGCGCTCGCCGTCGTGCAGGTTAGTGAAATCTTCGGAGGCGATGCCCACGTGGAGCATCTGCTCGGCGTAGGTGGACCAGTCGGTGGCTAGGCGCCAGGTGCCGCCGGGCGAGAGGACGCGGGCCACGAGCGGAGCGAAGGTGTCCTTCACCATGCGGCGCTTATTGTGCTTGCTCTTGTGCCACGGGTCGGGGAAGAAGACCCAGACTTCGCTGACGGAGCCGGCCGGGAGCATGGTGCTCAGGACTTCGGGCGCGTTCGCCTGGACGACGCGGACGTTTTCCAGCTCGTTGGCGACGATCTTCTGAATGGTCTGGGCGAGACCAGGGGTGTAAACCTCTACAGCTAGGAAATCCTTGTCCGGGTTTTCTTTGGCTGCGTGGATGACGGCATCGCCCAGGCCGGAACCGATTTCGACTATCAGCGGAGCTGTGCGGCCAAACTCTGCCGCGGCGTCAAAGACATACTCGGGGTGTACGGAGGTGTCCGAGATGTGGCGCGGAACGTCCACGGCCAAGGTATCGGAGTGGTCATCCCAAGCCTGCTGCCGGCGACCCTGTAGGCGGGTTCCGCGGCGTACAAACGAGACCGGCTGCATGCGGTAGGTGCCCTCGGCGGCCTGACTGCCCGGGGTGATGGGGCGTGCGGAGCCGTCCTGTGTGCGGGGTGCACGCTGCTGTGAGGGCTGCTCATCCAACCGCTTTTCATCCTGCTCGGAGGTGAGCGCGGAGGCGGCGGAGGCGGTGGCGGGGGCGTCGGTAGCTGGGGTTTCACTCATCACTGTTAAGGGTACCGGTGATTTTCAGGCGGGCTAGTTGGGAAATTTTGGCCTCACGCCGTCCGGAAACCTCTCGGCCAGGTTCAAGCTGAACGATTTCGACCCACAATTTCGACCCGGGAGTAAAGGTTGCTTTCAGCTCCCATAACCGCCATTTCTCACGGCTCGATGGCGTGAGGAGCCTTGGCCGGGGCGGAAAATGGCTCGTGGTGGCGCGGGTACCCAGATGACGTCGTTCAGGGGCCTCCCTAGCGGATCAAAGTGACGTTATCTGGACACTCACCGAGCTGTTGAAGGTGAGTTACGGCACTAAGGGGGTGCCCGGCGTCGTGCCGCTGGTAGACTGAGGGTACTTAATGTGCGTTTCGCGCATTCTGCGTCGATGAACGCATGCAACTTGTCCCGCATAGATCTTGCCCAGTGAATTTGCACTGTGCAGACCGCGGTTGACACGCTCTGGCATTGAATCGGCGAACCCGCGGTCAAAACTGCCCGTGGGACGTTGAACCGCCTTACGAAAGATTCTCTCTTTACATGACAACTTTTGCTGCCCTTGGTGCGCCCAAGGAAATCGTTGCTTCACTCGCCGCTCAGGGCATTGAGGAAGCATTCCCCATTCAGGTCAAGACTCTGCCGGACACTTTGGCAGGGCGCGACGTGTTGGGTCGCGGCCGCACCGGCTCCGGCAAGACCATTGCCTTCGCTATCCCGCTCGTGGCCCGCCTGGCCGAGCGCGAAGCCCCTTACTTCCGCAAGCCCGGCCGCCCCATGGGCCTGGTCCTTGCCCCGACCCGCGAGCTGGCAACCCAGCTGAACAACACCATCGAGCCCCTCGCCAAGGCCATGGGCTTGAACACCACTGTCATCTACGGTGGCGTCTCACAGGCTCGTCAGGAAAAGGCCCTGCGCGCCGGCGTCGACATCGTCATCGCTTGCCCGGGCCGCCTCGAAGACCTCATGAAGCAGCGCATCGTTTCACTTGAAAGCGTTGAGATCACGGTTCTGGACGAGGCCGACCACATGGCTGACCTCGGCTTCCTGCCGGTCGTCAAGCGCCTGCTGGACACGACCCCCACACAGGGTCAGCGCATGCTGTTCTCCGCAACACTGGATAACGGCGTTGACAAGATTGTTCAGCGCTACCTCTCCAACCAGCTCACCCACTCGGTGGACGAGCCCAAGGCTGCGGTTTCCACCATGGAACACCACGTTCTGGTTGTGAACGACCAGACCGTGAAGAAGCAGGTCATCGTAGAGTTGGCGTCCGGCGCCGGCCGCCGCATCCTGTTCATGCGCACCAAGCACCACGCTCGCAAGCTGGCCAAGACACTGACCGACGCCGGTATCCCCGCCGTCGACCTTCATGGAAACCTGTCACAGAATGCCCGTGACCGTAACCTGGCCGAATTTGCCACCGGTGACGTTCGCGTCCTGGTTGCCACCGACGTTGCCGCCCGCGGCGTGCACGTTGATGACATTGAATTGGTCATCCACGTTGACCCGCCCACAGAGCACAAGGCTTATCTGCACCGCTCCGGCCGTACGGCTCGCGCCGGATCCGACGGCGTTGTCGTCACCCTGACGCTCCCTGAGCAGCAGGGCGACGTCAAGAAGCTCATGCGCGCAGCAGGCGTTGACGTGAACTTCGAGCGCGTCACCACCAGCTCACCGGTCATCGCCACCTTGGTGGGCGACGTCGCTGACAAGATCGACCCGCGCACCCGCGCAGCGTTGCTCGCATCCAAGGCGCCGGCTCAGGGCGGTGGCTCCTCAACCGGTGCAAACGCTCAGCGCAAGCGTTCGGTTCGCTCCGGCGCAGCCCCCACAGCCGGTGGCCGTGGCGGTCGCGGAGGACGCGGACGCGTTTCCTCCGATTCTTCCGAGCGTCCGGCAGCTGCGGGCAACCGTGGCGAGCGTCGCGAAGGCGCTGCTCAGGGTGCCCGCTTCGGCGTCGGCGAAAACCGTCGCCCGGCACGCGGTGCAGGCGAAGGCCGCCCGGCACGTTCCGGCGAAGGCCGCCCGGCACGTTCCGGCGAGGGCCGCCCGGTAGGCGCAGGTCGCCCGGCACGCGACGGCGACGTTGCTCGCGGAAACCGCGCAGGCCAGGGTTCGGCCCCGCGCAGCTCTTCGCACACCAACGATGCCCCGCGCAGCAACTCCCGCGGTGGCAGCCAGGGTGGTGCCGTGTGGTCCTCCAACACCGGTGGCAACTCCGGCGGAAGCTACAACTCCAACGGTGGCGGCGCCCGCTCCGGCGGCCCCCGCCGCGCAACGGCTCCGGCCTCCAACCAGCGCCGCGGACGCTAGCCCACAGACTAAATTCGCCGAGTACGACCGAGCCCCGCTGAGTCAGATGTTGCACAACGTCAGGCGCGGCGGGGCTTCGTCGTACCCGATCCACTCACGGGACAGGGACTATGACCGTTTCTCGTTATCGCGTTCCTTGCCAGCGTTTGCATAACGTCCCGCGGCCACCGTCGCAGCAGCCATGGTGATGAGAGCGCCAAGGACCAGTGCCGCCGGTTCGCCCGGGATCAGCAGATCTTGTTGAATGCCGATGGTCGCGGCCGCGATGGGAACACCCAGCTGTGACGCGGACAGCACCCCCAGCGGTAGCGGCAGTCCGAAGAGCCTGGTGAGTGAATGTACACCGATCGCGCCAAGCCCCAGGGCCAAGCCCAACAGGATCATCGTGGGGTGGCTGGCAAGTTCGCGCAGATCCAAGGACGAGCCGAGCCACAAGAAAAACAGCGGCCCCAAGAACCCCTCGGTCAGGGCAAAAAGTTGTCGCGCCAGTCGCCGCGGTTCGCCCACCGCCGAGACCACCAGCCCAAAGGTGAAGCCCGCGAGCATGATCGACACGTGGCTCCACACGGCCAGTCCCGCCAGTGCGAACAGCAGTACCAACTGGAATCTGAGCTCGAGGGCGAATTTTCGTTCCTCTGAGACGTTGTGAATCCGGCGCCGGAGCCCGTTCTTGTCGGCTTTGCGTAAAAAGAAAAGTACGACGGCGGAACTCGCCAACACTGCCAGGGAACCAAGTGCCGCCCTCCCCGCGGTGGCCGGGGCCAGTGCCAGCGGCAGGGCGATGATGGCCAGGGCATCGGCCATCGCCACCTGCGCCATCATTGCCAATACCGGTGGCCCGGACAGTTTTAGAGAGCTGACAATAGGCACCACCAGGGCGGCTGATGAGGACGCCAGAAGAACCGCATAGAGCGGGGCATGGCCATTGCCAAACAAAACCGCCAGCCCGATGCCGACTGCTGCGGAAGCGCAGGCCACCACCACTAGTCGAACCGCCCCGCTGCCCAGCGCAGACCTGATTTGTTTGTCCCGGACGGGGACATGAGTGCCGGCCACGAACATGATGAGGGCAAACCCCATATCGGCCAGAAATGTGAAGGTGGGCTCGGCCGGGTCCACCAGATTCAGCCCCGTTCGGCCGATCAAAAGCCCGGCAAGCAGCTCGCCGATCACCACTGGTATGCGCCATTGCGCAGGTAACGCCAGCAGCGGCCCCAGAAGCGCCAAGAAGCAGATCAGCGCCATGATCGGAAACGTCATGCCGCCAGCCTACTGCGCCGCCCGCTGGCCCGAGCCTCCCACGAAGGAAGCTAATCTGAGGTGGTCGGTTCGGGCGGCGTGAGCCCCTGGAATGGTGCGAGTGCGTCCTTGAATGCGGGTAGATCATCGCGGGATACAGTGGTGGCGCCATAGCTCAGAGAAATAGTTCGGGGTGGGAATCCAGATTTCTCGTACTCCGCGGCTGCCTTACCAGTCGTATCTCGATCAACATTCACGAGGTAGACCGAGAACCACTGCGAATCTGCATACGCTGTGCCAGTGATCCAGTAGAGCTTATGCGGATCCGCCGTGCCGTATTTCTCCACCAATTCCTCATGCCACGCAGGATCATTCTTGACGGTGTCGGCGTCGGGGGATAACTTCATTGTGCCAAGACCCCGAGCGGTGGTGATGCGGTTGATGATGGCCAGAATTCTTGCCCACTCTGAGGATTCAACAGGGGCGTTGTCGCTGTCCCACTGCACCGAGTTAAAGGTTGTGGTCATGGACTTGCCGCCGTATCCATTGCCCTGGTTGGGATACCAGCCAGTCTCGCCGCTGGCGGTCCACTGCAACTGGAACTCTTCGGCCAGTACGGCCTTGAGCTCGTCCAGGATTGCCGTCGAGATTCCTTCAACGTCCTCTTTGACCGGCGCCGCAAGGATCTCCTCAGGTACTGAATATCCATGGGCCGGATAGTCCTTCCAACTCACGGTCACTTCTTCGCCCACAGCGTTGGTGTACGTACTGGTAGGCGCAGCTCCACACGCGCTTAGCCCGATAAGTGAAACCACCACGGCTGACATAAAAACCGCGTGAAACGTACGTTTGAACACTAACCGACTCACTGCGGCTCCTTCCCCTAGGAACCATCAGCCTATGCAGGAAGCGTGGAGGGCGCCTCAGACCCAGGGATGAACCTGTGGCGTTACAGCCGGACGGTGCCCTCGATGCAGAGAGTCGCCTGTCCGCCCACCCAAATCGAGCCGTCCTCGATGTCGATGTGGACCCGGCCTTCCCTGCCCAGAACGGTACCTTGGGAGGCTATATAGTTCGACGACGCCACACCGGTATCGCTCATCCAGCGCGCCAATCCCGCGTTGAGGCTGCCCGTGACGGGGTCCTCCCACACGGCGTCGCCGCCGAAGAACGCCCGCACCTCGAACTGCGTTTCAGCGCCGGGAGCATGCGGACCCACAACCCCGATCTCAAGATCATCTAACAGGTTGGGGTCCGGTCGGAGCGCCAGGACCGCCTGTGCAGAGGCTAAACGGATGCCCATCCAGCGTGGCCCGTTGACGATCCACGAGGAGTCCAGGATGTGCTCACGCCGAACACCCAGAACGCTGGCAACCCGCTGTAGACGTGATTCGTCAATGGCTTCGTACCGCGTGAGCGGTGGCGCCTCAAAAGCTAAGCGGTCGTCCGTCACACGAACCGGTACAAGACCCGCCTCGCACTCCTGCATGATCACACCGCTACGGCCCACGGTTCCACCGGATTCCAGCCATGCCCTGGCGGATCCCAGGGTGGGATGCCCGGCGAAGGGCAGTTCTTCGCTGGCCGTAAAAATCCTGACCCGGTAAGCTGCAAGCGGATCAGTTGGGGCCAACAAAAATGTGGTCTCGGCCAGGTTGGTCCAGTTGGCGAATTGTTGCATGTCCGCCGTGCTCAAACCCTCGGCGTCGTGAACCACGGCCAGCGCATTGCCGCGGTAGGCTGTCGCCGAAAAGACATCGACCTCACTGTACCGGCGCGACGTCACCACGGCGTTAGAGAACGGGGTCGATGCTCAGTACGGCGAGGAAGCCGCGGCCGGAAATTTCCGGGGCAGCGTCAGAGCCCACCACCGTGTCAAACTTGCCCAGCGTTTCGGGTGCGGTGGTGGCGACGGGCGCCGGGGAGGAGGCATCGGCGTCGTCCGCTGCTGCGGGAGAGACGGTAGCCGAGCCCTGCAACAGCACGGCGAATTGGTCCGCAAACACGGGGTGCGGGCGTTTCTTGGAGAGTTCGATGATGGCCGCGTAGCCCTTGAAGGCACCGCGGCGGGTCATGAGGTTCAGATCTTTGAGCGCGCCGGTGGGTAGGCTTGCGGAGGTTTCCGAGTCGCCGGAAAAGCGGAACGGACGGTACTTTTCGAGGGCCTGCTCGGCGCCGTCGACGTTCAGGGCAATGAGGTCGCCCTCGATGACGGTGATGATCCTATCGATCCCGGGCATGGGTGAAAAGGGGCCAGCCTTGGCTACCTCGGCGATGCTGATGCGCCAGTCCCAGTTTGTTCCGGTGGCATCGCTGGGACCTGCCGCGATCTGGCGTGTCATGCCGCCGCCGTTGGTCCACTGGGCAGCTTTGAGGGAAGCGTATCGAATGATCTGCATTATTTTTCGTCCACATTCTTTTCGCTGTACACGTGCAGGCGTTTGAGGTCCGAAGGCCGGCGGCGGAGCTTGCGTTTGTAGTACGACCAGCCTCCCGTGATCGCTAGGGACACAGCAAAGGCCAGCACGATCTTCAACGGCAGGTTCACGCGGGCGAAAGTCAGCACCAGGATCATGGCCGCGAAACTGGCGAAGTTGACAATGATGTCTAGCCAATCGGTCTTATTGCGCATTACTCAAGCTTACGCGGCTGCGAGTCGAAGGGAGCACAGAGGTCACGGAAGGCACCGCAAACACCCGTACTCTGTGCGGTTCCGCTCCGGCTACCGGTAGTTGCTGGCGAAAGGACGGTTGGTGGGAACAATCTCCTTCCCCAACGGCATGAGCGATACCGGGATCAACTTCAAGTTGGCGATGGCCAGAGGAATCCCAATGATGGTCACGGCCATGGCAACGGCTGTGGTGACGTGGCCGATGACAATCCAAATGCCAGCCACCAGAATCCAAATGACATTTCCCAAAGTGCTGGCAATGCCTGTTCCTCCCGGCTTATCGACCACCATCCGGCCAAAGGGCCACAGTGCGTACCCGGCAATGCGGAACGAGGCAATGCCCCATGGGATGGTGATGACCAGAACGCAGCAAACAATGCCGGCGAGGAAATAGCTCATGGCCAGCCAGAAACCGCCAAAGATGAGCCAGATGAGATTCAAGATTGTCTTCATTACCCCATTGTGCCTGCTGGCCCTGACAAACACATCAGGGTTCACCCTGACTGCCCCTGATTTCACACCAACCGCCCAGCTTCCAAGAGGCCTCCGGTGCTACGCTGATCAGCAACGTCACCTCCCCCACCCGTAACCCCAACTCCTAAGGAAACCTAGCTTTCATGGACTTCGGCACAGTTTTTTTGATCCTCATGCTGGTGATCATTGCCATCGTCTTGGGCGTGGGTATCACCTTGGCGGTCCTGATTTCCCGCGGAGTGCTGGGCTTGGTCAAGATTGGCAAGCCCAAGTATGAGTCTGCCAAGCGCAGCGCCCTGAAGGTTCGGGCCGAATCCAGCACCGGTCCCATGGCTGAGATCCTCAAACAGCGCGTGGCCTTGGCCGAAGCCTTGGAAGCCACTGGCCGATCCCTTGCCGTAGCGCAGGGAGCCGGGCAGTACACGGGCAATCTGGAGCCCATTTTCGTCTCGCTGCAGCAGGCTGGCAAGGTTATGGAACACCATCTTTTGGTGGCGCAGCAGGAGCCCGAAACTGCCGTCCAGGGCCTCTATGTCAAGACGTTGGGCACGCAGGTTGAGCAGATCACCCAGACCGCCACAGGTGTGCGACAAGCCCTGGCCAGCACGGCCGCGCCCGCCGGAGATGTGGACCTGAAGAACCTCACCCGAACCCTGGAAATTGAGGCGACCATGCTGAAAAAGTGGGCTCAAACCTACACTGAACTTGGCAACGACTAGCTCGCCTTCATGCGCATTTTCACCAAAATTGCAGCGCTTTTCCGGCCCAAATCTTCCCGCAGGAAGCACGACGGCGGCGCCTCCTCCAGCGGCCAACTCACCTTGAACGATGCCCGGGGCAAGCAGCAAGCCGCCGTGCAAAAGATGCGCAGGGGAGTGGCCGATGTTTCGGTGAGCCGCCAGCGCCTAGATCTGCAGGGCGAAGACCTGCAAAAGGCCATGGAGAAGTTGGCCCAGCAGTCCGAAAAGTCCCGCAGCGAAGGGGATGAGAGCGCCGCCCAATCGGCCATGAACCGGCATCTGATCATGGGCGGGCAACTGGCCGATCTCGTCTCTCAGCGGGACGCCCTCGCCGAACAAGAAGCCATGCTGATTTCCGCGCTGACGCAGTTGCAGGCTCGGGTCTCAGGCTTCAACGTGACCGTGGAAACGCTCACGGCAACCCAGAAAGCAGCCAGCGCCAACCAAGCTATCGCCCAGTCGCTGGAAGAATTCGATGGCGAGCACTAGAAACTCCGCCTTGCGGTCATCCATCCGTGAGGTATGGCTGTTTAGGGTGCTCTAAACAGCCATACCTCACGGATGGATGCGCTGGGCGGGCTGCGAGATGGCAACCGCTCGGATCGATACCGTGCTCAGAGCGTCAGAGCGTCAGAGCGTCAGAGCGTCAGTGCTCGGTGATGTCCCCGGACACCATGTCAAAGGTGAAGCCGCGCCGTGCGCCGGAGGTGACCATGCCGGCGTCGACCCCCATATTGAACTCCAGAGTCAGGGTTCCGGCCGTAATGTCGGCCTCGGTCACCGTGCAGGTAGAGGTGAAACTACGCGCCGCGCCCGGCAGCAACGGATCCCAACCAAGAAGTGCAACGATCCCCTCCGTTCGGCTCTCCATGAAAACTGCCACTTTTGGTGCCGCCAAGCCGGAATTGCGGACCCGGCCCGAGAAAGCTAGAACGTCACCAGCCTTATATCCCGGGATCACAGCGCCGTAGTTCAGATCCTGCGACTCCCGGTTGGAGAGCACCTGCGGGGCCTCCTCAGAGTAGCCCTGTCCCACCTCTTTCCACGCGGACGGATCCCAATCGCCGTCGGTCTGGGCGAGCACAAAACTCTCGCCAACGCTCTCCCATACTGCGGGACGGCCGGGGGTGATGGAACGCAGCACCACGTCCAGAGCCACGCGGCGAGAAGTGGCGGTGCCGGAATTGTTCGTCAAAGAGGTCGTGGGGGAGGCCAGTAATTCTGCCGGATCGATCGACACAAACACAATTTCTTGGTAGCCCTGACGCTCATAGAGGACGCCGATGCGGCCGTCGGGCAGGCGCGCAGCCGTGGAATATTGCGAGCTTCCACCGCATAGTTCGAGGCCGAAGGGCCAGGTTGTGCCGTTGTCTTGCGAGAGCTTCAGGACGGTATTGCGGCGCAGGGCAGGATCGTGGTTGTGGGTGGCGATGAGCCAGTCAGTGGTGTCAGCGGTATCCGGTGTGGACAGTCTGGTGACGAAAGGGCGGCCGTCGAACCGGGCCACGGAGCCGTTGTCGCTGGGGTCCGGCAGCTCTAGGTGCGGCCGGGCCGAGGTGTAGCTGTGGCCGCCGTCGATGGAGATGGCAGTCAGGCGGTGCGGGGTGGCGCGCGAATGCATCAGCAGGGTTCCGTCAGCCAGACACACCACCTTGTTTTCGTTGGCGCCGGCAATGAATTCTCCCAGCGCCCACGTCTCACCATGATCGTCGCTGTACGCGCTGGCGGCCTTGATTTCGCCCTCGTGAAGCAGCACAAACTGCTGCACCAGACGTCCAAGGAAAGGGCCGGTGTGGATCTGAATGCCGGCTCCGGCCGCAGCAAAGAGGCCGGTAACCCCGTCGCCCTTGAGCATGGCGGTGAGGCGGCGGTGTTGCCAGGTGACGCCGTCGTCGTCGGAAAAGCTGAGGTCAGTGTGCTGGATGGCGTCCTGGTCATCGAGCCCCGCCGCGGCCTCGAAGAATCCCGCGTGCGTGCCCGCCGCGTGGAAGAGGAAGATGCGCCCGGTTGAGGTGTCGATGAGCAGGCTTGGATCGCCGTAACCGTCCAAGCTGGTGCCGGTGCGTACGGTTTGCTGCGGTCCCCACGTGAGTCCGTTGTCGGTGCTGCGGCGGAGGAGCAGATCGATCGGATTGGGCAGGTCATCCAGGTTGGGGCGGCCGTCGTAAGCGGCCAGAAGAGTTCCCCGTGGCGACACTGCCAGGGCAGGGATGCGGTACTGCCGGTGCCCCGCGACTCCGCGGCGGGCAAGAACCGTTTCCAAAGATGTAGGACGTATTATCACATAGTGAGCTTAGCTGGATTCTCAACGTCCGCGGGGTTCCGGGGCGGAAAGATTCTAGATCCAGCCCTGTTGCCACGCTTTTTCGGCGGCGTCGTGCCGGGAAACAGCATTGAGCTTCATCATGGCGGAGGAGAGATAGTTGCGCACGGTGCCCGAGGCCAAATGGAGCTGCTTGGCAATCTGCGCGACGCTGGTGGCGGAACGGCTCACGCGCAGCGCATCCAGCTCGCGGTCCGTGAGCGGGCAACGCTCGGCGGTCAGCGCGGCAGCGGCAATCTCCGGATCGATGTAGCGTTTTCCGGCCGCTACATCCCGAATTACATGGGCCAGTTCCTGCGCCGGCGTGGACTTCGGCACAAAGCCAGATACCTTAGACGTCAGCGCCCGGCGCAGCACACCCGGGCGGGCATGGCGGGTAACGATGATCACGCGCGTGTTCACTGTGGCCAGAATCTTGGCGGCCGCTTCGAGGCCATCGGCCTGCGGCATTTCCAGATCCAGCAGGCAAATATCGGGGCTCGTGGTTAACGCCAACTCGGCGGCGGTGACGCCATTATCGGCACTTGCCACCACGTCAATGTCGCCTTCGAGCCCCAGCAGGGCCTCCAAGGCGCCGCGGATCAGGTGCTCGTCGTCGGCAATCAGCAGCCGAATCCTGCCGGTCGTAGCGGATTCCAGAGTTTCAATCATGCGAGCGTTCCTTTGCTGGGGACCCACGCCTGCGCCTCGAAGTGGCCGGTGTCCATGGTGGTTTCAAGTGTTCCGCCGGCTGTCTCGAGCCGTTCCCGCAAGCCCAGCAAGCCGGTGCCCGCCGTCAAGGACATGGACGACGGCGTGCCGTTGAGTCCGTTGTTTCGGATGGTCAGCGTGACCCCGCCCTTTGTTGACGCCACGGTAATGGTGGCGTGGGTGGCTTCGCTGTGGCGCAGAATATTGGTGGTGGCCTCACGAACTGTCATGGCCAATGCCTGTTGCGCTGCCGGTTCTGCTGGCAGCCTTTCCAGCGTCAGTTCACAGTGGGCCCCGGCTGCCGTGAGGACTTCGCGGGCATTCTCCAGTTCGTCTTCCAAGGACGTTTCTCGGTAGCCGGACACCAGTGAACGGGTTTCCTCCAGAGCTTGCTTGGCAATGAGCCGAGTCTCATGAATGTTCTCGCGAGCTGCCTCGGGATTGCGATCTAGAAGCCGTTCGGCCAGTTCGGATTTCAGGGCGATGACCTGCAGGTGGTGGCCTTGAATATCGTGCAGGTCCGCGGCGAAGCGGAGCCTTTCCTGGGCAACAGCCAACTCGCCGGCCATGAGCCGGTGCCGGTCCAGTTCCACCACTACCTGCCACCACCACAGGCTGCTGATGAGCAGCAGGGGCATGCCGGCCGAATATATCAGCAGCATGCGGGAGGCAGCATCGTGCGGAAGCGGATCGGACTGCCCCAGCCAATAATGACGAATGGCGGCAAATGCCAGAAGCGAAAGAACGCCGCCCACCACGGTTAGCCATCGCTGCCTTTTGGGCAGCAGGCTGGCCACGAGAGACACCGCCAACCACAGCGGAATCGCCGCAATCCACCCGGCGTCAGAGGTGAGCAGTCCCAAAACCCAGACAGCGCCAGAGGTGACCAGCATGGCCACGGTCCACACAGTTCGGGGAAGTCCACCACCTAAACCGGCCTGCAGGAACCAGCAGTAGCGCACTTGGAGAGCCACAGCGAGAAGGAGGACAAACAGCAATAGCCCAGAAACGGCGTCGTGCTTGGCAGTGAAATCACTGGCGGCGAAGCTCAGCAGCATGAAGTGCAGGACCACCAGAATGAACACGATGGAACCCAAAGTGTACGTCCAGGTGGAGCGCACGCTGCGGCCCAGACTGGAGGGTGGGCGTGGAATTTCCGGGGCGGAGACTGCGGGCATGGGTTTCAGTCTATGGCAATGACATTTGTCATGGATTCGCCGTGTAAAAGTGCAAGTCAAGACGTGACAACAATGCACTATTGCGTCCCGGGCTACTGCGAAAGGATTGATTCATCAACGAAGTCCACCGACGAAAGAAGTCATCATGATCGAGTCAATGCAGTCCTTCACCGCCTCCCTTCCTCCCATGCTGCAGTGGGTGGGCGTGCTCCTGATAGCGGCCATTCCTTTTGTGGAGTCCTACTTTGCTTCGGTGGTTGGTGTGCTGGGTGGGCTGAACCCGGCGGTGGCCATTGCTGCGGCAGTGGTGGGCAACGTGGTCTCGATGCTGATCTTTGTACTCAGCGCGCACCGGGTCCGGGCCAAGGTTGCTGCCGGCCGTGCACCGAAGGAAGTGACCCCACGCCGGGCCAAGCTGCGCAAAGCATTCGATAAGTATGGCGTTGCCGGCGTGAGTCTGGTGGGCCAGACTATCCTGCCGAGCCAGATCACGTCCGCCGCCATGGTGTCCTTTGGTGCACCGAAGAATGCCGTGATCCTGTGGCAGGTCATCTCCATCATCCTGTGGGGCACCGCCTTTGGTGTGGCCGCAACGTTCGGTGTCTCGCTGATGGGCTAGGCGGTTGGCCCTAGCGGGTCTGCTCTGCAGGGGCAGCGCTGCCTGGTGTCAGGCTGATGTCAGGCGACGGTGATGCCCAGATGAGCGGCGAAGATTGGTGCGAGCAGGCCCATTTGGTAGTCGTCAATCACGACGCCGGACATGGAGCCGACGCCGTTGAGCGTGCGGAAGTCTGTGGTCCTCAGATCTACATCCTTCAAGGTGGCCTGTTGCAGATCCAGGGTTCCGATCCGGCAGTTCTGCAACGCCAGGCGCGTGACATGGGCGCCACCCAGATCGAGTTCGTCAATGATGCAGTCGCTGATTTGCAGGTCAATAATCTTTGAAGCCCGCAGGTTCAGGAAATCGATCTTGCCGCCGTCGATCCGTACCGACTGCCAGCTGCTGTCGTAGAGTTCGGCCGATCCCCAGCGCGGTGAGGTGACTTCGGTGTCACGCCAGCTAGTCCGGGCACCCTTCATGATCGGGGCGAAGCTGTCCTTAATGACGGAGCCGCGGAAACGCACACCGCGGAGCTCGGCGTCATTGAGCAGGGGGCCGTTGAGTTCGCACTCCAAGAAATCCGAGGATGTCAGGTTGACGCCGTCAAAGCTGGGACGGTCAAAGCGCTGGCCGTCATAAGTGTCACCGGGGCCGAAGAAAGCATCGTCGTTGTCTACCAGATCATGCAGTGTCAGCGGGGTGAGCCGGGGTGCGCGGGGTGCATTCTTCGAAGCCATGCATCTAGGTTATCTGCCCGCGGCGGGAGTAGATTTTATGATAGTCAGGGGTTGTCGAAGCGGATCCTCAAGGCGGAGTTATAAGCGCCATGCGTTTCTTCCACGGGCGCAGCAGGGCCGGGATCGGGGCTTGGTTCATCGCCGGCCGGCCACGCCCGGGTTGCCCGGTAACTGTAACCGTCCTGTGCGGCAGCCTCCCACTCAAAAGAGACATCCTGACCTGGCTGTAATGAGCGATAACCCGGCCCGGCAATATGGGAATAATGGGCCCAACAGCCGCCCGGTGTCGATTCCGAATCAAGAACTCCCCAGCCTTCTTCATCATGCCAAAAACGGACTGTTCCTGAGGTCTCCATGGTGCCAGCCTAAGGGAAATGTGGCGGACCGGCTATGGTAACTGGGCGATCACCTTGAAGCGTTGGAGCACCAACATCGTGGTGTCATCCACCGTGAATTCAGGATCATTCATGTACGCTCTCATGTCAGGGGAATGCCAAAAGACCTCATGGCCAGCCCGCCATTGCGCCACGGTGGTGAAGCCTTCGCCCTCGTCGACGGCGTGCTGCAGGTCTACATCGGCCAGCCGCACCGTGCGAACTTCCGTCAGTTCGATGACGGCAACGCCGCGGCCCGCAGAATCCACCACCACTTCCCGCTCACCGACGCGGGGCAGCTCCTCCTGTTCCACCTCGAATTCAATGAGGGCGGTCGTTGTGGACGTTTTTGAACCGTCGAGCATTGCCGCCACCAACTGGTCGCGCAACGGCCCGGGGAAGGCGAATTCGCCGATTGGAAGGTTGGCGAATTCCGGCGCAGTTCTGAGGTCATTGTTCGTCATGCGCAAAGCCTACTGCGCGGCGCAAGGTGAGCTATTTAGCACATTCGTGTCATGTGCTGGAGGTGGTGCGGTCCGGGGGCGGCGTGCTCGGCTCCGAGTGCAGTCTGCTCGGTGAACATGGCTGCCGCAAGGGGCGGCGCCGTCGAACCGGCCCAAATCGCCGCCACCGGCAACTGCTGGCTACCCGATCACCCTCGTGGCCCAGCTCAGTGGCATGGGCACGGACGAGACGCTACGGCGGGCATTTGCGCGTCAATTGGGCACCACACCGACTGCGTTCAGGGAACGGTTTTCCACAACGCAATAACTTCGGGCGCACTCGCCATCGGGAGGAACGCGCGTGCATATTGGCGGCTATCCGATCTACGAGGTGAGGATTCCCGCCAGTTCCCGGTTGAGGTTTTCCTGTGCCCGGGCCGCCCACAATTCCTGGCCCCTGGCCGTGTGGAACATTGGCTGCAGTGCCAGCAGCTGACGTACGACAGCGGACCTCCCCTTGGCAAAATCATCCTCCGACACGTGGGCATAGTCCCGCCGGACCCCTTCTGTGTAACGAGAGTATGCATCCGGCTCGCCGCCGAGGATGGCCAGGTCGGCATCGCACAGAAGATGCCCGGCGACATCGCCGGCAGCGGGGGAGTGGGTGGTCGTCAGGCGGACCAGGCGGCAAATCTCGGCTGTTTCAATCGTCGGCACAATCCCGTTTAAGCACTCTTGTGCCAAAACGGCGGAGTCTTCTTCGTCGGCAGTGGTGCCGTTGTAAACGGCGTCGTGAAACCAGGCTGCCAGCGCCACTTCGCGGGGCGTGTTGCGCCCGGTCAGGGCGTCAAGCGCCTCCAGAACTGCCAGCAGGTGGGTGGCGGAATGGTAGTGGCGGTGGGGTTCACTCCATCGCCCCAGCAGCTCCGCACCCAGTTCGGGCTGCCCCGGCATGAGTGCATTCCAGCGCAGCTCCAAAACAGTGGACACCGACTTGACTCGGTACTTGGCCTTGATGCGCAGGCCCGACGCCACCAGGGTGCGCGCCAACTCCTTGCCGGACAGCGGCACGGCCCCCGCTGCCACAAGATCCAGGTAGATCCGCTCGGGAACGTCATAGTGGTCAAGGTCAAAGGCGCGTTCTGCGACTCCGTTGGCCGCGGCGAAGGCGTGCAGTTCCGCAACGGAGGCATCGGAGATCAGGTGAGAGAATACCGTCCCGTGCGCCGGCCAAAAGGGCGGATCGATGAAGATCATGGCCCCAGTTTAGGCCCGCGGTGGCAAGGGTTCGAGGATCCGGGGACTGTGGCGGCCCGGCCCGCATAGACTCTTGAGGGTTCGGAACATCAAGCAAAGGCAACCGGTAATGCGAAACAAAGACTCATCCGTCCAAGCAACTTTCAATGGCATCGCCCGTCGCTATGACGTCATGAACCGGCTGATGACGCTGGGTTCGCACCAGCGCTGGTGCCGTGAAGTCGCTACGCTGGCCACCGCCCGCCCCGGGCACCGCTACCTGGACCTGGCCACCGGAACCGGCGTCATCGCCAGGGCCATCCGCGAACAGCGCCCCACCGGCGCTGTCATTGGCGCAGACTTCTCCGAGTCGATGCTGGACGTGGCCCGCCAGCTCGAGGGCAACGCAGGCATCGACTGGCAGTTTGCCGACGCCCATGAGTTGCCCTTCGAAGATAACGCGTTCGACGCCGTCACTCACGGCTACCTGCTTCGGAACGTCAGCGATCTGGACCAGGTATTGAACGAACAATTCCGGGTCCTGAAGCCGGGCGGTGTGGTTGCCGCCGTTGAATCATCCCCGCCCAGCGGCGTGCTCGCCCCGTTCATTCGGATGGGGATGCGTGTGGTCATCCCGACGCTGGGAACAATCATTGGCCGCGACCGCCCGGCTTACCAGTATTTGCTTGATTCGACGCTCGGATTCCTCACCCCCGGCGCGCTGCGCGGCAGGTTCGAGCGGGCCGGCTTCGAGGACGTCCGGGTGAAATCAAGGTTCATGGGCACGAACATGATCTGGACTGCCCGCAAGCCGGGCTGAGCGCCTCCGCCGGCCGTCCGCCGTCGGGCCTACAGCTCGCGCACCGCAAAAATACCCAGGGCGTCCCGCACAAACGCGGCTCCGTCCACGCCGCCGTAGTTCGCTGCAAAGCGTTCATCGGCAACGTACATTTCGGCAAGTCCCAAGACGTAACCGCGTACGTCCCCGCCGGGTGTGGCGGCCGGAGTTCCCGGCGTCGAAGCAAGCCATCCAACGTGTCTCCGCGCCAACTCCTGCGCGGCGGGCGAGGACGGTGCGTCCCCGCTGGACGACAGGGCAATCCAGTCGTTGTTCAGGGCGGCAACGCGGGCCTTCCAGCCCGCCTGTCCGTTCGCCCCCATTCCCTGCCACCACGCGTCACTCTTCGCATACGCCTCCTTGCCCCAGCGCTGTTCCACCTCTTCCTTGTGTTGAGTGTGGTCAAACCCGTCAAGCATGTCCTTTGCCATGATTTCCTCTCCCGCAGCCTCGGCTGCAATGGTCTTTTCAACCGACGCGATGAGCCGCGAGAGCCTCGCCTGTTCGCCCCGCAGCCACGCAACATGGGTCCGCAGTGCCGCAGCCGCCGGTTCTTCTTGTGCCAAGACGGCCGCAATCGCCGGTAGTCCGAGCCCCAAGTCACGCAGCAGCAGAATTCGCTGCAGCCGCACCAGTGCCGTCCGGTCGTAATGCCGGTAGCCGTTGCCTGCAATTCGGCTTGGCGCCAACAATCCGATGGTGTCGTAGTGCCGCAGTGTCCGGCTGGTGGTTCCCGCCAGGGCTGCAATGTGCTGGATTGACCAGTCGGCGGGGGCTTTATCGGTGCTCATGCAAGCAACTCTAAAGGTTGACGCAACGTCAAGGTCAAGGCGTGTTTCGGTCAAGAAAAGTTGTGGACCCGGCTGCGCAGCAGGTGTATTCAATGTGGCGTACGCCATACGTACGATTTGTGCCGTTCCTTGCTTTCTGCGAGAGGATGGGATTGTCAGCTACTTCGGGGGACCCGGTAATTCTGCGCAGCACGAAGCCGTGCAGTTTGACCGAGTCTTCAATAACGAAAATCTTGAGGAGCAATCATGAGGGCAGCACGTTACTACGACCGCAACGACATCCGCATCGAGGACATTGCCGAGCCGGAACTGAAGCCGGGAACCGTGGCTATTGATGTTGCCTGGTGCGGGATCTGCGGCACCGACCTGCACGAGTACCTGGAAGGGCCCATCTTCGTTCCGCCCGCAGGTCACCCGCATCCGATCTCCGGTGAGTCCGCTCCCGTGACATTGGGCCATGAGTTCTCCGGAACCATCACGGCTCTGGGTGAGGGTGTCACCGATCTGGCGGTCGGTGAAAACGTGGTGGTGGAGCCGTACATCATCGGTGCGGATGTGGATACAAGCGAAGGTGCGCCGTATCAGCTGTCCAAGGACATGAACTTCATCGGATTGGGTGGCCGCGGTGGCGGGCTGGCTGAGAAGATTGTCGTGGAACGGCGCTGGGTCCACCCGATTGGTGACATTCCCTTGGACCAGGCCGCGCTGATCGAACCCCTTTCGGTGGGGCATCATGCCTACGTGCGTTCCGGCGCGAAGGCCGGTCAGGTTGCCATCGTGGGCGGGGCGGGACCCATCGGCCTACTGACCGCAGCTGTACTCAAAGCCAAGGGCCTGACGGTCTACATCTCCGAACTTTCCGAGGCGCGCAAGGCGAAGGCATTGGAAACCGGTGTTGCTGACGCCGTCTTCGATCCCCGTGAGGGCGACGTTGCCAGCCAGGTCCGCGAGTTGACGAATGGCCAAGGTGCGGACGTCGGGTTTGAGTGCTCATCTGTACCCGCTGTTCTGGACATGCTCCTGGACGCCGTCCGGCCCGGCGCGGTCATCGTCAACGTCTCCATCTGGGGGCACAAACCTGCTGTGGACATGCCAAAGCTGGTGCTGAAGGAAGTGGATCTGCGCGGCACCATCGGGTACGCCAATGACCACCCGGACACCATCGCGCTGGTCCAAAGCGGCAAGTTGGACCTTTCTCGCTTCATCACTGGACGGATTGGCCTGGACGGGCTGGTCACCGAAGGTTTTGAGCAGTTGATCAACAACAATGAAGAGCACGTGAAAATCATCGTGAACCCGCGCGGCTGAGCAGTGCTCCACCTTTGAAGGGTAAGAGGTGCCCGGAAGCTGAGTATCAGTTTCCGGGCACCTCTTCGCATCTCAGGCACCGGGTGACCAGCTTTTCGCGCACGGAAAAAATTCTCGGAATAAGTTCCGCAAGATGTAAGTTGAGCGTAGTAGACTCAACTTTACGACCAGCGAGTCACCACCCAACGAAAGGACCTCTCTTGGACGCCAAATTCACCACAAAGAGCCAGGAGGCTCTTTCTGCCGCCGCCATGAACGCCTCAACCGCCGGCAACCCCACAGTTGAGCCCGCCCACTTGCTCAAGGCCCTCATGGACCAGCGCCAGGGCGTGGCCGTCGCGCTCCTGAAGGCCGCCGGGGTGGACCCAGATGAGGTCAGTGTCGGTGCCAGCACGGCCATTCGCAACCTCCCGGCGTCGTCCGGCACCTCCGTGGCCCAGGCCCAACTCAGCCGCAACACGCTGATGGCGGTTCAGGCTGCCCAGCAGGCCGCCGAGCGCATGGGTGACAGCTACGTCTCCACCGAACATCTCCTGCTGGGCCTGGCGGACGACGCCGGTGCAACAGGAAGTGCCCTGCGCCAAGTAGGTGCCACTCGGGCTGCGCTCGATGCCGCGCTGCCCACCGTGCGCGGGGACGGCAAGGTCACTACGCCGGATCCGGAGAACACTTTTGAGGCCCTGGCGAAGTTTGGCGTGGACATGACAGCCATTGCCCGCACCGGCAAACTTGACCCAGTGATTGGCCGCGATGCCGAGATTCGCCGCGTCATTCAGGTGCTGAGCCGACGCACCAAGAACAACCCCGTGCTGATTGGCGAGCCCGGCGTCGGTAAAACCGCCGTGGTGGAAGGCCTGGCCCAGCGCATGGTGGCAGGAGACGTTCCCGAGTCACTGCGCGGGAAGACGCTCATCAGTCTTGACTTGGCATCGATGGTGGCCGGAGCCAAATACCGTGGCGAATTCGAGGAGCGGCTCAAGGCCGTGCTGGAGGAAATCAAGGCCTCGGACGGGCAGATCGTCACGTTCATTGACGAAATTCACACCGTTGTCGGAGCCGGTGCATCCGAAGGTTCCATGGACGCCGGCAACATGCTCAAGCCCATGCTGGCCCGCGGCGAGCTGCGCCTGATCGGTGCCACCACGCTGGATGAGTACCGCGAAAACATTGAAAAGGACCCCGCCCTAGAGCGCCGTTTCCAGCAAGTATTCGTCGGTGAACCCAGCGTGGATGACACCATCGGTATTCTGCGCGGGCTCAAGGAACGCTACGAGGCACACCACAAGGTGGCCATCGCAGACTCTGCCTTGGTCGCCGCTGCCACGCTGTCCAACCGCTATATCAGTGGCCGTCAGCTGCCGGACAAGGCGATCGACCTGATGGATGAAGCCGCATCACGCCTGCGCATGGAAATTGATTCGGCGCCGGAAGAGATCGACCAGCTGCGCCGCGCCGTGGACCGTTTGACCATGGAAGAACTGGCGCTGACCGGGGAAAGCGACCCCGCCTCGATTGAGCGGTTGGAGGCCCTGCGCGCCGACATGGCCGATAAGAAGGAAGAACTCTCCGGTCTGAACGCACGCTGGGAGGCTGAAAAGGCTGGGCTGAACCGGGTTGGTGACTTGAAAGCGAAGCTCGATGAGCTACGTTCCGTGGCTGACAAGGCCCAGCGAGACGGCGACCTCGAGCAGGCTTCACGGATCCTGTACGGTGAGATTCCGGCTCTGCAGCGTGAACTGGAGGCGGCCGCTGCTGAGGAGCAGTCCACGGACAAGCCTGAATTGATGGTGGCCGAAGAAGTCACCGCCGATGACATTGCCGAGGTCATTTCTGCCTGGACCGGCATCCCCGCCGGACGCATGCTGCAAGGCGAAAGCCAGAAACTGCTGCAAATGGAGCAGGTCCTGGGGTCCCGCCTGATTGGTCAGTCGGCCGCGGTCACTGCCGTGTCCGACGCCGTCCGCCGCGCCCGGGCTGGCATCAGTGATCCGGACCGGCCCACGGGTTCCTTCCTGTTCCTAGGGCCCACCGGCGTTGGTAAGACCGAGCTGGCCAAAGCCCTAGCGGACTTCCTGTTCGACGATGAGCGCGCCATGATCCGCATCGACATGAGCGAGTACTCCGAGAAGCACTCGGTCTCCCGGCTGGTCGGTGCGCCTCCGGGCTATGTGGGCTACGACGAGGGTGGGCAGCTGACTGAGGCCGTGCGCCGTCGTCCGTATTCAGTGGTGCTGCTCGATGAGGTGGAGAAGGCGCACCCGGAAGTCTTCGACATTCTGCTCCAGGTGTTCGACGACGGCCGGCTCACCGATGGGCAGGGCCGCACGGTTGATTTCCGCAACGTCATCATCGTGCTGACCTCCAACCTGGGCTCGCAGTTCCTGGTAGATCAGTCGCTGGCTGAAGAAGAGAAGCACAAGGCTGTCATGTCCATTGTGGAGGCCTCGTTCAAACCCGAGTTCCTGAATCGGCTCGATGAGATTGTCATGTTTGATGCGCTCAATATCGAAGAGCTGTCACGGATTGTGGATCTGCAGGTGCAGTCGCTGGCTGCTCGTTTGTATGAGCGGCGCCTGACCCTTGAGGTCAGTGATGCTGCCAAGGCGTGGCTGGCGATGACCGGCTACGACCCTGCCTACGGCGCCCGGCCGCTGCGACGGCTGGTGCAGCGTCAGATCGGCGACCGGCTGGCCAAGGAGATTCTGGCCGGCACCATTGTGGACGGGGACACTGTCCTGGTGGACACGGCTGCCGACTTCGATGAGCTGGACATGGATTCTGTTTCTGGGCTGACGGTCCGCCGGAAATAGGGCTGGAGGCTAGCGGGTTTAATGCAGCAAGGGCTGTGATGGTTGGGTTGCTCCCAAGCATCACAGCCCCTGCTGTTTATAACTCTTGTCTAAAACCCGGTGAAGGCTGGAATTGCTGCCCTTGGCTACTCGGTGAGGGAGATGTCCAAGGGGTTGCCGCCACGGGTGTCGCGGACCAGGCAATCGACACGGCGGTCATTTGAGTTATTCCACGTGTTTTCGGTCGGGTATGCCGTCGACTGGGTCAGCGTCTTAATGCTGGCGGCTTCCGTGGTCAGTGTGACGTTGTCACAGACCTCAGAGGCTTTAGCCTTGAGTGCTTCGATGCCAGGGAACTCATCGGAATCATCGAAGTAGAAGGCACCTACCAACTGAGCGTCATGGGGGCTATTGCAAAAGACTACGTCAGCCGGTGCGGAAGCGGTTTTGAAATCTCGCAGGCAGTCGCCTTCCAGCCACTTCAGCGGAGAAACGTTGGCCAAGATCACATCCGCGTCGGAGAGGGCACCTGTTGTGGTGTCAGTACTAGGATCAGCGGTTTCTCCCGGATCTGTGGTCTGCTCCTGCGACTGGGAGGCAGTTTGCGTAGATTCCGAGTTGTTGGAGCCGCTGTTGAAGACAAGACCAATCAACAGCCACACAAACAAGCCCAGCAGGAGAACTCCTACGAGAGCAGCGCCGAGAACGATGAACAATTTCTTGTTTCCACCTCCCTGCGAGCCGCCGGGACCCTGAGGTCCACCGAACTGACCGGGACCTTGGGGGCCGCCGCCGTAACCACCGGGGCCTTGCGGGCCACCGGGACCACCGCCGTAACCACCGGGTCCTTGGGGGCCGCCGAATTGGCCGTAACCACCGGGGCCTTGCGGGCCGCCGTATTGGCCGGGGATGGGCGGCACTCCGGGTGCGGAGTTCGAGCCCGAGGAACCTGAGGAAGAAGGCCCGCCAAACGCTGGAGCGCCGTGCTGCATGGGGGCACCATAGGGAGCCTGGGCTGCTGCGGGTTGAGCATTCGGGTTTTGCGTACCGGCGCCAGGAGCCTGACCGTAGGGTGCATCCGACGCGGGAGCCGCAGGAGCCTGACCGTAGGGGGTCTGCTGACCCTCGGAGGCAGCAGCGTTCAGTGGAGTCTCAGGTGTGGATTGAGCTGAAGCAGCCGCAGCGGTTGCTGCATCGGCCTTCCCACGCGCAATTTGAGCAGGAGACTGCCAAGCCCCGGCCTTGGGCTGCCACGGAGTTGCTGATTGCTGCCACTGGGTTTCCGGGCGGCGCCAGCCGTGACCGTCATCGATACCTGGGCCCACTGTATGAGGGGCGCCCAGGGCTGGCGCGGCGGCGGCATCCGACAAGGTGCCGCCAAGCATGGATCCTTCGGAGGAACCGCTGTCAGTAGCACTGTTTTCCGTAGGGCTGCTTTCACTAGCGTTGCCTGGTACTTGTGAAGTCATTCCACCGTAGGACGGCTGGTAGGACGGCTGTTCCGCGGGGGCTGCCGGGGGCTGTGCCGGGGGTTCAAAGCTGAAGGGTGCTGAAGGCGGCGTGTCTGGCAGCTCTGGGGCAACGGCAGGCTCGTTGGCGGCAGACTCGTTGGCGGATTCTGCCGGCTGCGACCAAGGGTTGTTGGCCACCGGAGGCTGGCTGAAATCTGTGCGCAAGACCGTAGTAGCGCTATCCCAGTCAACAGGCTCGGCGTCAACAGTCTGGGGCGCATCGGATGCAGCAGGCCCCGAATCGACGGAGTCAGAAACATCGAACTCCGGTGCAATAGGCTCGGATGCGGCAGACGAGTTCGGAGAAGCTGGGGCGGGCTCGCTGAAGCTGGCGGAAACGCCCTGGGCCGCCAGTTCGGCTTCATGCTCCACGCGTGCGGCTTCAGCTGCAGCGGCTTGGAGGTCGACGCTCTCCGCTACGTCTTCGCTGATTTCCGCGGCACCTAGCTGGGGTTCGGCAAATTCGTAGTCTGAGCCGGAGAAACCTTCTGCGGGGTCTTGCGCCGGGGGCTGAGGATGCCCACCAGTTGGAGGGCCTTGTTGAGCGCCTTGGTCTTTGGCGTTACTGCTCTCGTTCATGGGGGCAAACCTTCCGTGCTGCGTCCTGAATGGCACAAAATCTAGAGTGTGAGCTGGAATCGCCCGGTGTTAATAGTCGTTTAGACGAGTACCCAGACACCCCAGTCTCGCGGAAAATTGCTCCGCCTACACGTGACTCTACCGAATAAAGCCTCGTCCACGAGGCTAATGCGGTGTTTGGCTATGGGCAGAACAACCCATGATGGCACGCAGGTGGTCCAGAACTAATGTAATCTAGGACTACGACAAATTGACCGAATATTCCGGAGCCTCGCTCTTAGCCCGAGCGACCACCTCCGGTCCAAGTGTAAAAGGGGGTCACGCCATGGGGCGCGGCCGTCAAAAGGCGAAGGCAACCAAGCAGGCTCGGGACATTAAGTACTACTCCCCGAACACTGACTATTCAGCTCTGCAGAAAGAGCTCGGTGGAACTACTCGGCGAGCCCCGAGCCATCACAGCGAAATTCCGGCAGAGCCGGACTATTCGGCGTACGAAGACAAGTACGCGGATCAGTTTGAGGACGACGACGTGGACTCCCGCCGTATTGGCTAGGACCGTCTGACAGAACGAAACGCAACAAACCCTGCACGATTCTTGAGCAAATTAGCTGAAGTGACGTGTGGGGATTCTGTTGTTCCCCAGCGGCTCCCCAACCTCGTTCCTCGGTCGGGGACCCTCGCCGCTGTGGGCCCACCCGGTGAGTCACAGGCTCGTTCCTCGCCGTGGGGTCCACCGCACCTAACCGGCCCGGGGATGCAAAAGGGACGGCGCTTGCGGGAAAAGACGGCCGTCTAACACCGTCTTTTTACGCCAACGCCGTCCCTTTTCGAAACGTGATGTGAAGCTTAGGAAGCGTAGTCGCCCACCAGGCGAACTGCGCCACCGTCGACGCCCTTGGCGCCCTGGGTGTAATCAGAACCGGTCTTGTCCGAGTCGGAGGCTTCACGAGTGACAGTACCCATGGCCCAGGACGGCAGGCCGCGAGAGTTCAAGCGAGCAATGGCGTCGTCGGCAGCGTCAGCGGAAACCACTGCCACCATGCCCACGCCGAGGTTCAGTGTGCGCTCCAGATCGGCCAACGGCACGTTGCCCAGCTGTGAAACCAGGTTGAAGATGGCAGGCAGGCTCCATGTGGAGCGGTCAACCGTGCCAATGAGGCCCTGCGGCAGCACGCGTGCCAGGTTGGCAGCCAAACCGCCTCCGGTGATGTGGCTGAAACCATGAACGGCCTTTTCCTGCGTGACAGGCAGGTAGCGGGTCAGATCTAGGCAATCTGCGGCGTACACACGGGTGGGCTCCAATAGTTCCTCGCCCAAGGTGCGGCCGAGTTCAGAGACCTGACGCTCCAGTGCCCAGCCTGCGTGGTTGATAACGCGGCGAACCAGTGAGTACCCGTTGGAGTGCAGACCCGAAGAAGCCATGCCGATGATGACATCACCCTCGCGCACTCGTTCTGGACCGAGCAGCAAATCAGCCTCGACGACACCCGTGCAAGCACCTGCGACGTCGTACTCGTCAGGAGCTAGCAGGCCGGGGTGCTCGGCAGTCTCGCCACCCACCAAGGCGGTTCCGGCAACCTTGCAGGCGCCGGCAATGCCGCGAACAATGTCGGCTACGCGCTGGGGGACAACCTTGCCGGTGGCGATGTAATCCGTCATGAACAGCGGCTCGGCGCCAACCACCACGATGTCATCGACAACCATGCCCACGAGGTCGTAACCAATGGTGTCGTGGATGTCCATGGCCTGCGCGATGGCGACCTTGGTACCCACGCCATCGGTGGAGGTGGCCAGGTACGGCTTCTTGTAGGTCAGCAGCCTGGACACGTCGTACAGCCCGGCGAATCCGCCGAAACCGCCAACCACGGACGGGCCGTGGGTGGCCTTGACGGCTTCCTTCATCAGCTCAACGGCGAGGTCGCCCGCTTCGGTGTCGACACCTGCGCTGGCGTATGTGATTCCCTGGGGGGCTGACTCGTTGGAGGCGTTGGTCATGGCGTCTCTTTTCTGCGAATGCTTTAGGAACCGGTGGCGGCGGTACGGTCTTGATCGGTTAGGACAGTTTCGAGTTCCGAATCAGGTCCCGGATCGCAGCCGGTGGAAGGGGTGGCGTTCCCCGGGGCGGTGCGCTCGAGCAAGTTCTTGCCCAAACGGTCACTGCTGGGAAGTTCAATCGGGTAAGTGCCCGTGAAGCAGGCGGTGCAGAGGCGCTCGCGCGGCTGCAAGGTGGCATCAATCATGCCGTCTTCGGAGATGTACTCCAGGGAATCGGCGCCAATGGACTTGGCGATCTCGTCAACGGCAGCACCGTTGGCGATCAATTCCGCACGTGAGGCGAAGTCGATGCCGTAGAAGCATGGCCAGCGTACGGGCGGTGAGGAGATCTTCACGTGGACCTCGGCGGCGCCGGCTTCCTTGAGCATGCGCACTACTGCGCGCTGGGTGTTGCCGCGGACGATTGAATCATCCACCACCACAATGCGCTTGCCGCGAATGACGGATTCAAGGGCGCTGAGCTTGAGCTTGATGCCGAGCTTGCGCAAAGTATCGCTGGGCTGGATAAAGGTACGGCCAACGTAGGCGTTCTTCACAAAGCCGTGAGCGAAGGGGATGCCGGATTCTTCGGCGTAACCAATGGCTGCCGGGGTGCCGGATTCCGGAACCGGGATGACCAGGTCAGCGTCGTAGTGGCTTTCGCGCGCCAGCTGGCGGCCCATTTCCACGCGAGATTCGTACACGGAGCGGCCGGCAATGGTGGCATCCGGGCGAGCCAGGTACACGTACTCGAAAACGCAGCCGGCAGGAGTTGCCGGGGCGAAGCGCTGGGTGCGGACGCCGTCTTCATCGATGGCGATGAATTCACCGGGTTCGATTTCACGGATCAGCGAGGCGCCAATGGTGTTGAGGGCGGCATCCTCGGAGGCCACTACCCAACCACTTTCGAGGCGTCCCAGCACTAGCGGGCGGACGCCGTGCGGATCGCGAGCCGCGTACAGGGTGTGCTCGTCCATGAAGACAAAGCTAAACGCGCCGTGGATCTTGGGCAGCAATTCCATGGCGGTCTCTTCAAGAGAGCTGCCTTCTTTGCCGCGCAGCAAGGTGGTGACCAGCGCAGTGTCGGTGGTGTTTCCTTGAGCCATTTCACCTGCAGTGGGAACGCCATACTGGGCAATCACCATCTCGTGCAGTTCAGCGGAGTTGGTCAAGTTGCCATTGTGCGCCAGAGCGACAGTGCCGCTGCCAGTTGCCCCCAGGGTCGGCTGAGCGTTAGCCCAATTGGCCGCACCTGTGGTGGAGTATCGACAATGGCCCACAGCCATGTGTCCGGTCAGGGTGTTCAGTGTGGGTTCGTCAAAGACCTGGGATACGAGTCCCATGTCCTTATACACACTGATCCGCTTGCCGTCGCTCGTTGCGATGCCAGCAGATTCCTGCCCACGGTGCTGTAGTGAATACAGCCCGTAATAGGTTAGTTTTGCAACCTCTTCACCGGGTGCCCAGATGCCCAGAACGCCACATGCGTCCTGAGGTCCCTTTTCGCCGGGTAAAAGATCATGGGATAGTTTTCCGTCTCCGCGTGCCACGAGAAAATTATCTCATGTAATGACTGGCACACCGAACCTACTGTGATCTAAGTTATGCGCGGGGGAGCGTTATGCGGTCTCAGCCTCGGCGTTGCTGTTGTCATCCGGGAGGGGCTGGACCACGAGGGTCTTGCTGCGGCGCAGGCTCTGCCGGTCCAAAATCAGGGCTGCTATGGAGCCGAGACTGACTCCGGGGATCAGCAGCAACACCGTGAAGAAGCCGAAGATCGTGGAGGTCGTAAATTCCTCACTGGGCGGGGCCAGGAAGGTGAAAATTGCCGCCGTCACAACGCCCGCCAAGGCTCCGGCGATCATGAAGGGGACGTACTTCGGGGCGCGGCGCACTTTGAGTTTGCGGGGCTCTCCGGCAGTGGTTTCAGGCTGGGAAGTCATCCTTCAAGGGTACCCGGCCCAGCTTGGTGCCCCTGCGAACCTCAAAAAAGTTCGCTAGAGGGGCAGTTCGGCGGAGAGATCCGCCCGCAATCCTGAGGCAGCCACAACACCGCGTTCGACGGCGTCCGCCCAGTCCAAGGTGCCGGTCACCAGCGCGAGCCAGGTTCCGGCGTCGCACTCCACCACATTGGGTGGGGTGCCGCGGGTGTGGCGCGGGCCGGCGATGCACTGGGTCACGCCGAAGGGTGGCACGCGCACTTCCACGGAGTTGCCGGGTGCGCGCGCGGCCAATTCTTCCAAGGAATAACGCACGGCCATGGCGGTCACGGGCCGGGCCCGCTCCCCGCCGCGCCAGGCGGCTAGTGCGGCGCTTCCCTCAGCGAGGTCGATGCGTCGGCGGGCGGCCATGGATGCTCCTGAAGTTTTTGTTGGGGATGTTCGACGCCGGATGGCCGGGTTGGGTGGGTCAGGGACGAAGCTGGTGGTCCACCGCGTGGGTCAGTTCAGCAGGGCGCTGACGGCCTGGCCGAGGCGCAGGCTGCCGGCGCGGTGGCTACCACCCAGAACGGGTGGCACCACTTTGCCAAGGACTTCGGCCACGGCCGGAATATCCAAGGCGCCGCTGGCTGCCAGCAATGTCAGGCCGACAAGGGTTGCGGCGCGGCCGTTGCCATCGAGGATCTTGACGGCAACGCTGGCTCCCGTGGGGGCTGCCATGGCGAGGACTCCTTCGGCACCCAGCTTGGCTAGGACGCCGAGTTCGTCCATCACTACGGTGTTGGGGCGGCCGTGGCCTTCCACGGCCCACGGATAGTCCAGCATGGAGGTGGCGATGGTGGCGGCCCGGGCGTTGGCGTTCTTATCTGACGGAGCCTTGGCCAAGGTGGTGAAAGCCCTTGCGAGTCCGGTCAGGGTCACAGCCATGACGGGGGCGCCGCAGCCATCGGTTCCGGTGTGGTGCACCGATTCGCCGGTGTACTCCTCCAGAGTTGTCCGCACGGCCCGTTGCATGGGGTGGTTGGGCTCAAGATAGCCGTCAAGATCCCAGCTGTTTTCCTTGCAGGCCCACAGAAACGCTGCATGCTTGCCGGAGCAATTCATGGCCAGCTTGGACTTGCCGCGCTCAGAGCGAACCAGCCAGGCTCGGGCTTCGGGATCGCTGGGCCAATCGGCCGGGCAGCCCAGATTAGCTTCAGTGAGACCGGCGGCCTTGAGCATCCCCTCGACCACATCCATATGTTCCAAAGAACCAGTGTGGCTGCCTGCTGCCACGGCCACCTGCGCGCCACGTAAGGGCACGCCCGACTGCATGGCAGCCAAGGCTTGGAAGGGCTTGGAAGCCGAGCGCGGGTAAATGGGGGCGCTAATATCGCCCAAGGCCGTGACGACTGAGCCATCGCCGGCCAGAACAACTGCCGAACCTATATGCCGGGACTCTACGAAGCCGCTGCGTTCGAGGACGGCAAGTTCTACGGCGTCGTCCGCCCGGAAAGTATGGATCATGGTGTCATCTTATCGAGCGAAACCGCGGCCGGGGCTACAGTGGCGAGGCAAGTCCGGCAGATTCCTTGAAGAGCAACGGTACGTCCCCGGCAGGCTTGCTGGCGGCGGCAGCCTGGGCGACGGCGTCGAGCTGGTCGGGGGCAACAAAAACGGTCACCGTTCCGGTACGGCCATCGGGGATGACCTTGTGGATAGCGGCGCCCTGGTCCGCGGGAAGCGAACTGCGCCAGGTCATGACAGCTTGCAGGGCTGTCTCCAGTTGGGCCGCGTCCAAGGTGACGAGGTGGGCAGTTGCGCCGGCTGCCTTTACGGTGGCGGCGGCAGATTCGGTGGTCACGGCAACGTGCAGTTGGGCTCCCTCGATCCAGGAGTCAGAGTATGCGTCACCGAGCTCGGTCCGCAGGGAATCGTTGAGCTGTAACAGGTTGTTGGTTTCTTCGACAGTGGCGGGCTGGCTGGCTGCCTGGCTGGATGCCGGTGTTTCAGGATCTTGGGCGGGCTTGCATGCACTCATGCCGAGGGCTCCTGCCATGGTGGCTGCGAGGACGATTGACGTGATTTTCCTGTTGTTCATAGTGTCTCCGTATAACGGCAGTGGGTCCCGTTCAAAGTGAACGGGACCCACTACTTATGTTCGTACCCGAGTGGGTCCGTCAATACATGACAGCCTACTGTCCGAGTGGTGCCTAGGCTGCGGTGTTGCGGCGGCGGATCAGCAAGAAGACCGATCCGGCCAGGAGCAACAAGCCACCGGCTCCACCAAGCACCAGCATTGAGCTGGATGCACCGGTGTTAGCCAGGTCGTTGTCGGTCGGTGCCTGGCTCGGGGCCTTGCTCGGAGCTGGGCTGGAAGGAGCCGGTGTGGTGGGCTCCTCCGTGACCGGGGGAGTGGTCGGTTCCGGCTTCGGTTCGGCCAGAACGGTGAACGCTGAGGTGGTGGTCAGCGAATCTACGCCGTCAACGGCCTGCACTGCGGTGAGCGTGTATTTACCGGTAGCCAGCTTGGCGTCCAGAGCCACACTCCAAGTGCCGTCAACAACAGTGACCGTCTGGGCCTTGCCGTTGAGGGTGACCGTGAGTGTTGCGCCTGCAATGTTGGTGCCTGAGATTGCAGTAGGGCCCTGATCGAAGGCGAATTCCTGACCGTTGCTCGGCGAGGTGACTGCCGGGGCGGCTGGAACAACTGTGAACTTGCTGGTGGTGTTGGTGGAGTCGTTCCAGTCGGTCAACGTCTGCTTGGCAGTGACCGTGTACGGGCCAACTTCCAGGCCCGGTGTGACTGTGAAGGACCACTTGCCATCGGTGCCGACTACTGCGGTTCCGGTGACGTCGCCGGTCAACTCAACCGTGGCGCCAGCCTTGCCGGTGCCGGTGATGACCGTGACGGGGGCTGCAACAATGCCATCGTTCGCGGGTGCTGTGATGGCCGGAACAGCCAGGGTTTCCTTGATGACCTCAATGGAAGCCTCTGTGGTCTCCGAGGTGCTGAAGCCGTTCTTGGTCTGTGCGGTGACGGAGAAGGTGCCGAACTTGTTCGGGGCCTTCGCGGTCCACTTGCCGTCGGCGCCGACGGGAGCCGCAGTGCTTACGCCGTCGATGATGACGGTCACTGTGGTGCCAGCAGGAGCGCCAGAAACGGTGCCCGTGACGGCGCCTTCGCGGTAAACAGGATCGGTGGTGGTGACTACGGGCGTCTCCAAGAAGATTTTCACGCTGTAGCCAGAAGTGGCGTCCAGAGCCGTCTTCAGATCGGCGGTGTAGGACCAAAGTCCATCTTTGGTGCCGGCGCTGGTGATACCAACCGCGTCATTGCCTGAAATGACGGGTCCGCCGGAGTCTCCTTGGTCGCTTTTCATTGTCGTCGAGCCGAAGCCACGGACTGCGCGGTCCGTGGCATTGTTTGAAGAGTCCGGGATACCGCCAACGAGGAAGACCCCAACTGCGTCAACATTGCCGCAGGTCCAGCCAGTGGTGCGGCCGGACTTGCAGATGGGGGCCCCCACAATGGCTGTGGACACGCGGTCCACCTTAGCTCCGCTGGCGCCGAGATCAGTGGGGGTAGCCCAATCAGTCGCCACGGCGATCTGGTTCAGGTCCGGGTTGATGCCATCAATGACAGAAACATCGGTGCCAATGTTTCCCGGATTTGTTTGCGTGCCGGTGGCGGGACTATTGCCGAGTCCACCGAATTGTGAGAAACCGAAGGTTCCTACGGTGACCACGGGGTTCAGTAAGACACCGGAATCCTTGTCCTTGGTGACGGCTGGTGCCGTTTCTGGATCCATCAAGTATGTATCCGTCACTGCGCCGTCAAGGGTGCAATGACCCGCGGAGACTATGGCTGGGTCGCCCTTTTCGTTGAAGCCGTTCCATCCGGTGCTGCAGATCCCGCCCTTCGAGAAGTCGGCGTTGGCGGCGGCGTAGCCTTGGCCGTTTGTCACATCAGTCGCGTATGCGGTGGCCGGGCCGGAGGCGGCCTCGACCTTCACATTGCCGTACTTGGCAGCGAAGTCGCTGACCGAAGGGGCAGCAGCTGCCGAAAATACATGGGTCTTCATGGCCGAGCCGACGTTTGCAGAACTGGCCGTGGCCGGATCACCGGTGCGGATGACGAATTCGCCGTTTCCATTGAGCATAATCGACTCCAGCTTTGTCGAGCCGAATGTGGAGACGTAGTCAGCGAACAGGGCGTCAACGCTTGCCGGGGCGGACAGCGGAGCTGCGGGGGCTGCTGTAACAACTACCTTGGAGCTGCCAGCAGCCGTTTTGGCTGCTTCAACTGCTGCTGAGGCGGGGGAAGCCTGGACCTTGATGGTGTCGCCAGCGATGGAGACAACGGCTGACGGGTCAGCCTTGGCAACTTCGGTCTGTACATCGGCTGCCTTGGCTGCCAATTCACCTTGGGCGTTGAACTCCTCAACGCTCAAGTTGAGATCACGTTCTACAGCTTCAGCGAGGCCCTCAGGCAGCGGTATTGCGCTGGAAGAAGCGGCTGGAGTTTCGGACGTCGCGGGCAGAGTGGCTTCGACACTGACGGCCGGTGCGGGCGCCAGCTCGTTCGAAGGTGCTGCTGTGGCGACAGTGAAGCTGCCGCCCAACAGGACGGCAGCTGCGGCGCAGGCCGCACCTCCGCGCTTGATGAAGGCGCGCGTGGATGCTTGCATGTAAGTGGTTCCCCCTGAAGAAGATGAAAAGTCCTGATGGGTTGAAGGTACCTGAAGGCGCCAGTGTCTGCTGCGAGTGAACAGCCCAACCCAACCGTAAAGCTATCAATTGGAGTAATAGCTGGCAAGGTAAATGACGGCCGACCTTCACAAACTGCCCTGCATCTCTGAATTGGCGGGGATGGGAGAGCTGCCCATTGACACGGATGAGCGACTGTGTATGTTATTTCGCTGCGGATTCTGTGCACTTTGTGCACAAAAGCGAGTTGAATTGTTACGGTGAGCGGTTGCCCTCCCGAGGCGCCTGTGGCTGGTTTCTGATTGCGGCTGCTGCTGTCCTGTGCCTGCGTGGCCCGGCTGTGTGTGGACAGAACTCCCGCAACATGCGGCCCCGGTGCTCAAGCCAAGTACCCTAGAGGTGTGAAGGTTTTAGTGATTGGCCCCGGAGGCCGCGAACATGCCATTGTCCGCTCGTTGCTCAGCGACCCCAACGTCAGTGAAGTGCACGCAGCACCTGGCAACGCCGGGATCGCGGCCATCGTACCTACCCATGAGATCAACGCCAGTGATCCTGCTGCCGTGGCAGCCTTGGCGCTGAAGTTAGAAAGCGATCTGGTGGTTATAGGACCCGAGGCTCCCTTGGCCGCAGGTGTATCCGACGCTGTGCGCGCCGCAGGCATCCCGGTCTTTGGACCCAGCAAGGAAGCCGCACAGCTTGAAGCTTCCAAGGCATTCGCGAAGATCGTCATGGCAGAAGCCGAAGTTCCCACGGCCATGGCCAAGGTCGCCGTCAATGCCAAGGAAGCCGCCGACGCGCTCGACACCTTCGGGGCACCTTACGTTGTCAAGGACGACGGCCTCGCAGCCGGCAAGGGCGTGGTGGTCACCAATGATCGCGACGAAGCCTTGGCCCACGCCCAGTCCTGCTTTGACGTGGGCGGCACAGTTGTCATCGAGGAATTCCTTGATGGCCCCGAAGTGTCCCTCTTTGTTCTGGCCGACGGCCGCACCGTGGTGCCTCTGGCGCCCGCCCAAGATTTCAAGCGCATTTTCGACGGCGACGAAGGCCCCAACACCGGCGGCATGGGCGCGTACTCCCCGCTGGAATGGGCCCCCGCCGGGCTGGTCCAGGAAGTCATTGACCGGGTGGCTCAGCCCACGATTGACGCGATGGCCCACCGCGGCACACCCTTCACCGGCGTCCTGTACTGCGGACTGGCCCTGACCAGTCGCGGCACCCGCGTCATTGAATTCAACGCCCGCTTCGGTGACCCGGAGACGCAAGCCGTGCTGGCCCGTCTAAAGACCCCACTGGGCGGGGTACTCATGGCGGCAGCCAAGGGCCAACTGGATGAGATCGATGAGCTGCGGTGGGCACCCGAGACCGCGGTCGCCGTCGTACTTGCCAGCGAAAACTACCCCGAGTCTCCCCGTACCGGCGATAAGATCCGTGGCTTGAAGAAGGCAAATAGGCTCGACGGCGTACACGTGCTGCATGCGGGCACGGGAACGGACGACGCCGGCAATACCGTCAGCGCGGGCGGTCGAGTCCTCGCCGTGGTGGGCTTGGGCGTGGATCTAGAAGACGCCCGTGAAAAGGCTTACGCCGGCATTGAAGAAATTTCATTGGAAGGCGGCCAGTACCGCAAGGATATTGCGGCCAAGGCTGCCCGCGGAGAAATTACCGTGACCACGAACCCTGCACAGGCATAGGACTGTATTAATGACTTCAGCAATTCCCGCAGCCCCCGCCCTGCCCGGCTGGACGCACCTCTACTCCGGCAAGGTTCGGGACCTCTACCAGCCAGCCTCCACGGGTGGCCCGTTCGCAGGCCGCAATGATGTGGTTCTGGTTGTTGCCAGTGACCGGATCAGCGCTTACGACCACATTCTGAGAACCGAGATTCCGGACAAGGGCCGTATCCTGACCGGCCTCAGTCTCTGGTGGTTCGAGCAGCTCAACGTGCCCAACCACTTGGTTGCCACCACGGTGGAAGACGGTGTCCCCGCGGCCGTGGCTGGCCGGGCCATGGTCTGCAAGAAGCTAGAAATGTTCCCCATCGAGTGCATCGCCCGTGGCTACCTGACGGGTTCTGGACTCATTGAATACCGGGCCTCGCAGACGGTGTGCAGCCTGCCGCTGCCGACCGGTCTGGAAGACGGATCACGTCTGGAATCGGCAATCTTCACGCCCTCGGCAAAGGCTGAAGTTGGCGAGCACGATGAAAACATCAGCTTTGCGCAGATGGTCGGCACGGTCGGCGAGCACTCCGCAGAGGCACTGCGCACGCTGACCTTGGAAATCTACTCACGAGCCGAAGAAATTGCCCGCGAACGGGGCATCATCTTGGCCGACACCAAGGTGGAGTTCGGCACCGATCCCGCCACTGGCGTCATCACGCTCGGCGATGAGGTCCTGACCCCGGATTCCTCCCGTTTCTGGGACGCAGAGCTCTGGGCGCCGGGGCAGGCGCAACCTAGCTTTGACAAACAGTACGTGCGGGACTGGTTGGCTAGCCCGGCATCCGGCTGGGACCGCGCCTCGGACACCCCGCCGCCGGCTCTGCCCGCCGATGTCGTGGAGCGTACCCGCGCACGCTATGTGGAGGCCTTTGAACGCCTGACGGGCACTACTTTCGTGTAGTCGCACGGCAAAAAGTAAAAGCAACCGAGCAAAAGACTCCAATAACGAATCTGAGCTGTTGAAGATGGCGTGGGCGCCACTTTCAACAGCTCAGATTCGTTTAAGCTTCGCCTGCCTGCCCCGACATGCATGCTGGGACAAGCCGGTCGAGACTAGACAAGCCCGCTGCTAGTGGCCAGAGGAACCCAATGCTGCCAAGCAATCCTGCGCCACGGCAGCCCGGTCCAATGCTCCGGATACGGTGTAGCGTTCTTGGGCGTTGGAATAGGCTGTGAACGCTTCTTGGTTACGATCGGCAGCTTCCAGGGCATTGCCCAACAGCAGGGCAGAATCGCCGGCGATGTGTGGAGCCAGCTGGTCCTTTTGCCCCTCGATCTTTTCCAGCAGCTCTAGGGCTAGTGGTAGTTCATGATTGAGATAGTGCCAGCGGGCGCGCAACAGTGACACTTCCAGGGTTTCAGCTGGTGTTGCGCCCACTACTGAGTGAGCTAGTTCGCTGCGCTCAATGGCCTGCAGGGTAGCGGGTTCCACCACACCAGCCATGAGCCGCACCCAAGCCGTCGCCTTGTTGAACTGGGCCCAACGGGAGAGATCTGTGGCCGGCGAGAGTAGCTGGCCAGCCTTGGCATGGTGTTCTAGACCTGTGCGGACATCCTTTCGGATGAAGGCTACATTGCCAATAACCCAGTGGATTTCACCCGCCATTTGGGCCGGCGTCGAATCGGTGACGGCCTCGGCCAGGGCCGTGGTGTGGGTCCAGGCCTCGTCGAGCCGGCCCGCTTCGGTGAGGCTGCCGATGAGCGTCTGCAGCGCCATGAGGTAGGCACTAAACTCTTCCGCGCTGTCACCGGAGCCGATGCTGACGGCCTGGATTCCATGTTCGATCGATTGCTGCAGGCTACCCTGGGCCAACATGGCTGCTGCCATAACCTGTTGGGCGCGGAGAGAGAGGGCGTCGCTTTCAAGGGTGAGAGGATGCTTCAGTAATAACTCCAACACCTTGGTGGCTTCGGCATTGTCGCCGTGGCGCAGCAGAGAGTTCGCAGCCAAGAAGGTCATATTCCACCACGTAACTTGGTCCTTGGCAGGCTGTGCCAGCTCCGCGGCGGCCTTTGCATTGGTGGCTGCGCCCAGATAGTCGCGGGTGTCCCAGCACTGTTGTGCGTACAGCGACAGCCGCAGGCACCCGCTTCCCTCAGCTGTGGCGCCTTCGACCCAGTCCGCAATGGACGACGGAGCCAGCTGGAGCTGCTTAGCCAACTGTTTAATGATGTCAACAGTCGGCTCACGGTGGGCGTTTTCCAGTAACGAAACGTAGCTGGCGGAGTACAGATCCCCGCCCAGCTCTGCCTGTGTTAAGTGTCTTGCTAGCCGCTCTTGTTTGAGCCGATCACCAAAACTGCTTCCCATAGAGGTTCCCTCACTTGCTTGCCCAGTTGCCGGTCATCTTGCGCTGGCTCAACTCTATTGGTTTGGTCCGGAATAGTCGCTGGTAATGTGACAAAAGTTGTCAAATTCCCAAGATGTTGTCCTAAAGGCGTATGCCCCCACACGTTGTGAGCTTGTAGAGCTTGGCATGCCCCTCATTGGCTACGAGGGTGAAGGCGTCCGAATCTGCTGCCAAGGTGATGCCCGGGTACAACGAACGGGGGTCATTGAAGGCCGGAATATAGTCGGTGCCAAAGTCCAGCAGGTAAGTCACACCCTGCCGTTTGGCCGCAGCGCACACGTCTGGATCGCTGCCCACTCGGTTGAGCCAGAAGCGCAGGGTGTACAAATCCTCATTCAGATCCCCCTGCGAGCTGTAGGGGAACAACATCTGCCGACCCGCCAGCGCCATGGCCAGCGCCGAACCGTTGTACGGGTTGTTGGCAATGACGTCATCGACGGAGGTGTAGTTGGGCAGCCGGTGGATCAACGCCAGTTCCTGCGCGTCGATCTGGGCTAGACCGTTGGGCTCTGCCGGGACCTCAAACATGATGCCCACCTGCCCCTTCATCTGCCAGAGCCCGGGATTACTGAGGGCAAGTACGACGACGAGGCCCGCCGCCGCGGCTACGTTTCCCTTGCGCTGGAGCAGGGCAGGCGAAAGATTGCGTGACTTGGCTTTACTGCCTAACCAATCCATCGCTTGGACAAGCCCCAAGGCGGCCAGTGGCACGGCCAGTAGGGGCATCAGCGCAGCAACACGTTCCGGGTTGTCCCACCAAGGCGCCATGGCAATGTTAGCCGGGACAAAGTTGGTGCCCGCTGTTAAGGGGTAGGTGAATACCAACAGGACCAACGCGGCCGGAAGCCAACGCAGGCCGGGACGTCGGAACCCGGCACGAACTCCGATTAGAACTAGGGCGGTCAAAGCCAGCGCCGGGAACCAGATGGGGGCAGGTGCGTGGGTGAAGTTGCGGATCAGTGCCAGCGGGAAGAACAGGAATGCGGGGCTGGTGTAGGAGAAGAGGCTGCGGATTTGCGGCAGCGTATACAAAGCTGCCGCGGCAACGCCGAGAGCACAGACCAACAGTGCCACACGAACCCAGCCATGGAGGTGGCTGCGACTAAAACCGGTGCGCAACCAGGCATAGATCAGATAGCCCAGCAGGGGAGTGAGTACCAGCAAGATACTGAACACTCCATTGGGCTGTGCGGTGACCGCGCCAGGCAGAAACAGCGCAACCACGGTCAGCGCCTGAACCGGTTCCAAACCGTGGTGCTTGGCCGGGCGCAGGACCAATAACACCAGCCCGATTCCCACTGGCACCAGTGCGTTGGACAGCGAGTTGGGGTAAGCGGAACCATATTGCAGCAACAACCACGGAAAAGCCGGGAAAGCCGCAGCCAACGCTGCTGCACTGACCAGCAACAACGGCCGTGCGCCAAAGAGCACACGGGTGAGGAACATGGCGCTCAGTGGCCACACCAGCGCGGCCACTGCCAGCCACATCAAGTTAGTTGCCGCCGGGACACTGATGCCGGTCACGATAGCCAGCAAACTCACCAAGCCGTGCCACGCGCCAGGGTAGAACGAGGATTTGACGGTGGGCAGGATGAAACTGGAAATAGCAAAGGAGGACGCATTCCCGGTGTCGACGGCATTCGCTGACGCATTCAGGTGGAACACAGTGTCGTAGCCCTGGGTGAACTGCTCCGGCGTGCGGGCTACCAGCAATAACAACAGGGTGGTGATGGACAGAGCCGTCAAAGCGCCGATCGCGCCGGCGCTGAGCCCAACACGGGAGCGTGCCCCGGACACCGCCTCGATAGAGTTCAGCGCCGGAATGAACCGGCGGGCAACCCATGCCGCAGCGGTGGCAACGGCCGTTCCTACCAGAACAACAGGAATTCCCCAGCGCAGGTTGATCAGCGGCGCCACTATGGCGCTTACGGCTAGGACCGAGACGGATACGGTAGGGGCCAAGCACAGGGCCATGAGTCCACGAATCCGCAGAGCAGCCAAAACGGCTGCCCCGGGCAAGGCAAGAATCAGCAAGGCCACGACGAATGCGGGCACCGCCTCAATCCAAGACGTCACCCAGCGTTCCTTGCATCAGGCACCGTGTTTGCCATAAGAGCCGTGTGTGCTCCAAACGCCATGACAGCCTGTTGGGAGAGGCTCAAACCTTTTTGACGATGCTGGATTTGAGCTTCATGGGCCCAAAGCCGTCAACCTTGGCATCGATGTCGTGGCCGTTGACCGGGGTGATGAGGCGGATGTTACGGACCTTAGTGCCAATCTTTAGATCCTGGGGGCTGCCCTTGACCTTCATGGTCTTGACGATGCTGACGGTGTCGCCGTCGGAGAGTACGTTGCCCACAGCGTCCTTGACCACGGTCTCTTCTTCGGCTGCGGATTCGCTTTCTTCAGCGGGGGACCATTCGTGCGCGCATTCAGGGCACACCAAAAGTTCACCCATTTCATAGGTGTACTCGCAGTTGCATACGGGGCACGGGGAAAGTGTGTCGCTCATGATGTCCATCTTAGCCGTTGCGGGAATTGTCCACTTCGAGTCCAGCGCCCTGCTAGCTCATAGCCTTGACCCGCCCTCACCACATTCTTGCTCGCCACATTCTTCTGCGAATGCTGCTGTCGCGTGCCAGTCCGTGGTGAAGAGTCCGTGGTTGAAGAGTTCGCTGCCCGGATCGTAATGCGGAGCAGTATGGGTGTGCCGCCGGTGGAGCAGTTCTGGTAGTTGAACTCAGGTTGTTGAGCATTGATTGATAGGCAATAGGCAATGGTGGCTGCGCTAACCCACTAACCCCCGCACTCGAGTCGCCATATATGGCCCGTTTAATCGCATTTTAGGGGCCAGATATGGCGACTCGAAGATGGCGATCGGAAGAAGCCACTGACGCGCCCGGGCTGTACACACATTTTGGCCGCTAACCCGCTAACCCCGAAACTGCCCGGCGCTGCTAACACTAGTTAAACAAAAACAGTGACATCCAATGGATGCCACTGTTTTTCTGTTTTGGTCGGGGTCCTGGCACAGTATTCCAGGCAGGCAAACCACAAACTGGATCAGCTAGCTGCCGTTCGCATGGCCCTGGAACGCCTCAAAGTCGGGAAGATCCAAGCTCGGCCCTCCTCAACCGACCGCCACTCCCAGCGCTACCGCATCGCCGATCGCTTTTCGCGTGAGGAACTGGCTGCCATTGCGAGTCGTTACCAAGCTGGCGAGTACTCTACCGATCTCGCCAAAGAGCATGGCATCGCCAAATCTACGCTGCTGCGCTTGCTGGCCGAGCAAGGTGCTGAAATTCGGAGTCGGGGCCTCACGCCTGAGAAGGAGCGTGAGATCCTACGGCTCCGCCAGCAAGGCATCATCATCCGCGACATTGCCAAGCGGGTCGGCTGCAGCTATGACACCGCGAGGAAGTTCCTACTAACAGCCCCATGAAGCTAGTCGTCGGATTTGTCGGCAGTAGTCACTGCGTCCAACTCCACGCCATCAGTTGTGGAAGCCGGAACCTTCGGCTGAGGCCCCGAGTGAAGCATCTCCAGGCTTCGATCCTCGCTCGATTTGATCTCGAGGAGGCTCGGTCGCTCACCAAAGACTGCCCTAAGCGCATTGATAGAGATGTCAACAGCCTCCATTGAGCCAGTCTGTAGCTTTTGCTGGTTCACGACTGCAGCCCCATGAACCACATCGCTCCGCAGGGAATACAACTTCTTGTAGTCTTTTTGTCGCTGCTTGCGGTCATCCGCGGAGTCGCCTAGTAGCCATGCGAGCGAGCTCGTTACTCGAAGCGTCGTTTCGGTTCGCGCTCCGAACAAGTTTTCCCAAACGATCACAGCATCAACGAGTACATCTTCTGAAGTCCGGCGCTCGGCCACGGCTGCGAGCATTCGCCGGATGGCAACACCAATTGGTGGCGTACGGTGCTTGGCGATTTTGCTCGACCAGTTCTTCCATGTATCAACCCGTGTGGCGGAAAGCTGCGTCGGCATGAGGCCGACTGCTCGCTGTAGATCCGCCCATCCAGCACCATGATGCTGAGACATGGGATCTATCATCACTTGCCAACTGGTGTGAAGCACTACACGTTGGTCGGGGAACGCCAGAAGTAGCCCTAGTCGAAGATTCTCTACGGCATTTTCGATAGCTTGGTAGCCGGTCTTCATCTCCTCAGGCCACGGCGTTTGAATATCTAGCTCGCCAATCTGAATCGCGTAAGGAATATTCAGCTCAACGACAAGGTCACCGCTGTAGTTGATTACAACAGTCTCACCCTGTTGGGTGGTAGTCGTGAGTTGACCTTCTAGTGATGTCTGCTTAATAAAGTGGGTGTCACGCTCGTCGGCCCTGCGGACCTTAGCCCAGCCCAATTCAATCTCGTTCGTATTTTCGGGCAGCAAGACACCTGTCAGGCCAATCCTGGCTGGAATGTTTGCTTCCTTGCCGCGAATCGCAAGGCGAATGGTCGCTATGGATCTAAGGACGCCATCTATAAACGATTCAGGTGTTGGTTGGGTGGAGTCCAAGAGCGCCAGCGTCCAGCCTGACTTCACGATCGTCTCGGCTAGTGTCCAGAGTTGGTGACTTCCTCCCTGGCCGGTGCTTCGAAGTGTGCTGCCGCCTTTGCCACTTGATTCAGACTCAGTTGTCATTAGACGCTTCAGATCTGAATCCGCCAGTACTAGCTCCTGGAAAGCACTATTAAGTGGATTTCTGAAAAGTGAGATCGGTAAGCCTATTCGACGATCGAAAGGGTCATCCGATTCTTTTACGAGCATTCCTGGATAGCACTCAAGAGCGATGTGCAAAAGAATTGATTCGACTGGCTGGAGTCCTTCTGGAATGGCTGCTATAGATCCGCCAGCGGTCAGCCGGATTAGATTGCCAAGCGAGATTTCTCTACCATCGTCTGGGCGATTAGTGAGCCTCGACGTCCACTCGCCAGTAGTGCTCCGACCTTCTTGCCAGCCGCTCATCTGCTCGTCGAGCATGACCATCTGAGCCAACAACGATTCTTGAACTTCATTGAGCCTATGACTCGCTGCGTCTTCGAACCGTAGGCGAAGGTTCTCTTTATCTACAGCCAGCACATAAGATAGGGCATTTTCTCCCAAGTGCTCGAATAGAAGTCTTTCACTAGCCTCTGCCATACTATGTTTTCCCCTTAAGTTATGTCTCATTGTGACAGGAAGCTGCTGCTGGTCAAGGCGAGATCTGGCAATGCTATTCGGCATCAGCTTTACCTGACAAGTCTTTAAATCAGATCAAAAAAGACGCCTACTCTTTCGAATAAGCGTTCTTAGGTGTCAATTGGTCGGGGTCCTGGCACAGTACTCCAGGCAGTACGGCCACAAATTGAACCAACTGTCCACCGTTCGCATTGCCCTAGATCACCTCAGAACAGGGAAGATTCAGGCCAGACCAGCCACGTCTAATCGCCGCTCCCAGCGCTACCGCATCGCCGATCGCTTCACGCCGGATGAACTCACCGCCATTGTCACCCGCTACCAAGCCGGCGAGTACTCCACCGATTTGGCCAAAGAGCACGACATCGCTAAATCCACTCTGCTGCGCTTGTTGGCTGAGCAGGGTGTTGAAGTTAGGAGCCGCATTCTCACGCCCGAGAAGGAGCATGAGATTCTGCGTCTCCGTCAGCAGGGTCTCATCATCCGCGACATCGCCAAGCGCGTTGGCTGCAGCTACGACACGGCCCGTAAGTTTCTGCTCACTACTTCGAGTCGCTAGATTCGTCCTTCGTGCTTGTTTCACATTGCACAGACCAATCAAGGAAATTCATGACTCTTTCTTCGCGGCTCGTCGGTCAATCAGTAGGTGTCTAATGCGCTCGAGTTTTTCGTTTGCAAACTCTGGTTCAACTTCGATGTCCGGCGCAATATCCTCAATGATCTCGGCTAAATTTGGATCCACATAAGATATCTCATCGTTGAATCGTGGGTCGAAGTTCAGCTGAGTAACAGCGGAAGAAAAGACATCAAGAGAGATCTCACGAAGGCGAAGTTCCTCGAGAAGTGCGACTATTATTACACGCAATTCCTGTGCTGATGTTTCTGTAGATCTCATTGATCTTATTATGCAGATTAATGATTCTCTGTCCAGGCTTGATGAATTTCACCACCGTCTTCATCGAGGACTATGTGGAGGTGCTCTCCAACGCGTCCAGGGTCGATCAAGATAATGTCGGTTGTATATCGGTCGAATTTTTTGCTGTAGCCGTTCTTTACCTTGACGGTGATGCCATCTTGCTTGAATTGAACGTCTCGACCTCTTTGAGCCTTCGCTTCACGGTAAGCTGAGCCGAGCGCTTTTTCTGTGGCATTTTGACCGAGCAACTGTCGCCTCTGCACCTCTTTGCGACCTATGGCAATACGACTCGTTCGTTCGGCTAGGCTGCTGCGCCACCATCCACCAGCGGGTGCCCCGACAACCTCGCAACCTACATCGTAGAAGTACATCATCTCGTCGGCTTTACCAAGGTCTCGTTTCAGCCAATCCTTGAAGCCCATGATTTTCCGTTCTATGGATAGGACAAAGAATGTTCAACAGCGCGCATGAGTGAGCCTATGGTCAAGGTTGTGTGTATGGCAAGAGCCCTACGTCAATGCATGTTCGCAAAAGAACCGAAGTTCTGTGTTGCGAACTTTGTCGCATGGCTTGGCATTGCGATCGATACTTGAACGAAAAAGGACGCCTACTCGTTCGAGTAAGCGTCCTAAGGTATCTTCTTGGTCGGGGTGTTCTCCTGCTATGCAGAACAATTACAGCAGGGGTCGAGGCTACTAAAAGAGGCTCTGGTCGTGCCAGAAGTGGCGGATTCTCAACGATCGCTACGGTCTTTTGCGCGAATCACGGATGAGAAGCTTCGGCTCATGATCACCGATTACGACGCCGGAATGTCAGCGTATGAGCTTGCGAAGAAGTACGGCCACAATCGCGGCACCATCATGAAGCACCTTGCAGAGGCAGGAATTCGCTCACGCGTCGCAGTCCCAACTGTGGACGAGATCTTCACCTGGAAAGAGCTACATGCGGAGGGGCTCGGATTCAAGACCATCGCGAGGCGGGTAGGGCGGAATCACAAGACGATCCGGAAGTACCTGTTGAGTTAAGGTTTCCGATGGATCGGGAAGTTGAAGGGCTTCTTTCCTTCGGCTTTCCGCTCCTCGTTCATGTGATGCTCGGCCAGCATCAGTAACACATCGGCATATCTTTGAACATCAAACTTCGGGTTCATGATGGCTTGGACACGGTGCGTCACTCTCCGCTGCTTGCGACCGGCCGTTGCGAGGCCACGCGCCATGGGCTTGCGGTACTCAATACCGATCGACTCGATGCGCGGCACGGCATCTTCGGGCGTTGAAATGTCCTCGTAGAGGGCTACCGCGATCTGCTGGAAAGTATCAAACAACTTCGCGTACGCTCGCCCGGCACACTGCGGTAAGGATTCTTCGCCAAGATTGACCGTTGTTCGAGTCTCAACAATGTTGGCATCGTTGCCTGTGTTGATTATCTGGCAGTACTGATGGATATCCCATTGCTCCTGCGGTAACAACATCCCGTAGAGACTTTTCAGATGCTCATCTTCCCAAAGCCGCTCCAAGAATTGGTGACGGCTTCAGGAAATCGGTGTTTGTGAGCCGCGGCATGTTCTACGCACAATTATGAATTAGTTGTGCGTAGGCGTCGCTGAACGGTTCGATTGGAGCATAGAAGTCGTGGAGGTCATGCTGGCCTTGGAGCAAAACGTCACCGAAGGCAACTGCATCACGATCATGCCACTCCTCAATGAGGAGCTGGCGCTGGGCGAGGCAGTCCTTGAAGGTCATGCGCAGCATAGGTGCTACTCACTATGAACCACTCCCCCGAGGACGCAAGCACAAGAATGTCCGAGGTGCTTGCAATAATCAGTATGATGGCGCATAAATAAGGACACGAATGAATACAGAGCAATCCAACACAACTACCCCACGACGCGTACTTACTATCGATGGCGGCGGAATCAAGGGCGTATTTCCTGCGGCCTTTCTTGCTGACCTCGAGAGTGAACTTGACCAGCCGTTAGCTTCCTACTTCGATCTCGTCGTCGGAACCTCGACAGGTGGAATCATTGCGATTGCGCTAGGCCTGGGCGTTCCAGCCGCGGACATCCTCAAGTTCTACGAGGATAAAGGTCCGCATATTTTCAAGGGGAGTAAGAGATTCGGCCCACTGCGCCAACTCGTCACCGCCAAATACGATCCTGCGCCGCTCAATGCTGCTCTCAGCGAGGTATTTGGTGATCGAAAGCTGGGTGAAAGTTCGACGCGCCTAGTGATCCCGTCGCTCAATCTCTCAACTGGTGAGGTCAACGTCTTCAAAACTGCTCACCATGAACGATTCGAACGTGATTACAAGATGCTCGCAGTCGATGCAGCGATGGCCACCGCTGCCGCACCAACATACTTCCCCACGCACCGGCTAACGAACGGTGTACCGCTTGTCGACGGAGGTATGTGGGCCAATAACCCGATGGGAACGGCAGCAGTTGAGGCAATCGGTCTCCTCGAGTGGCCGAAGGGTAGCATCGAGCTGCTCTCCGTCGGGTGCACCGATGCACCAGCGAATTTCAAGGCAAGTCAAGAACGCCGACACGGTCTCGCCAATTACTGGGCAAAGCGAATCGTCAAAGTATTCATGTCAGGGCAGTCATCGGCTTCAATCGGGACTGCCATGCTCCTCCTTGGTCATGATCGCGTCGTGCGAGTCTCGCCAAGTGTCGACGAAAATCAGTACCGGCTCGATGGTGTTGAAGGAATCCCAGAGCTCCGAGCGCTCGGAGCAGATCAAGCACGAACTCAACTACCGCTCCTGCGCAAGCGCTTCTTTACAGACATTAAAGAACCCTTTGTCCCGGTTCGCTCACTCGAGAATCCTGAGGTTTACCGATGAAACTAGTCAAACATTTCGACGCCTTCCTGAAGAACAAAGTTGACCTGAGCGATGCCCGAATGTCTCAGCTGAACGACCGCACCACAGCGATCACCAACTTCCTCCAAACTGGGGAAGACGATTTCGCGAGCAACTTTGTCGATGTCTTGCCCCAAGGTAGCTATGCACACCGGACAATCATCAATCCAGTGCGCGCAAACGATGAGTTCGACGCAGATCTTCTCCTCTATATCGATGAGATCGAGGGCTGGGATGCTGAAGATTACGTACAGAAGCTTTACACCGTCTTCCGTGGAAGCTCCACCTACCGCGACATGGTCAGTCGACACGATCGCTGCGTCAAGATCGACTACGCAAACGAGTTCCATATCGACGTCGTCCCGTACATGGAGAGACACGGCCAGCACTACATCACGAACCGGGCCGAGAACCGCTTCGAGCTAACGAACCCCGAGGGTTACAACGAGTGGCTCGACGAGCGAAACCGACTCGCGAACGGCCGTTTGATCAAAGTGATCCGCCTTATGAAGTATCTTCGCGATTTCAAGGACACCTTCAGCTGTAAATCAGTGATTCTTTCAATCCTCCTAGGCAACAGTGTCAGCGACGCGTCAGTATGGGGTGACGACAGCCTCTATCCCGATGTCCCGACTGCGCTCAAGAACATCATCGGAGACCTGGATGACTATCTTCAGGCGAACGCAACAATGCCAAGCGTCGATGATCCCAGTGAGCCTACCGAGAACTTCAATCATCGTTGGAACCAGGACGAGTACGCCAACTTCCGCACGAAGATTCATGTCTACCGCGGATGGATTGACGATGCCTTTGAGGAAACTGACGTCGAGGAGTCGAAAGTCAAATGGCGTCGTCTATTTGGAGACAAGTTCGGCACTTACGACACGGCTGTGAAGAAGGCAAACGAGGCCCACATTGGTCGCCAAGGAGTCAGAAATACCGACGAAACACTCTCGAGCAAGCTGGGGATCGCTACTCATCCCAACAGGGCATATCGGGTCAAGCTGACTGGGCGAATTCCGAAGCGAAACGGCTTTCGCGAATACGAAATCAGCAAGTACGGAAATGTCGTTCCTCGTGGCAGCACAATCAAGTTTCGAGCAAAACACAATGTCCCTGGGCCGGTAGAGGTCTATTGGAAGGTGCGCAACACAGGCGAAGAAGCGATCGCGGCTGACTGTATCCGAGGGCAGATTGAATCCGGCGGTGGAACGCTAACACGAAGCGAGCCAACGAAATATCGTGGCCGTCATTATGTCGAAGTGTACGTCGTCAAAGACGGCATCTGCGTGGCAGTAGACCACCAAGACGTCATCGTCAGGTAGCACTCGGTGCAGGCAGATTCATGGCCGCGGCGATGTTCTGACTACAACACAATCGGTACATCTAACAGGGGTGGGGACGAGTTATTTCGGGTAAGAGCATCCAGGCTGCATGTACCCTGCCATGAACACATCACCATCCCGCACAGTAAATATGCCGCATACGGCGCCAATGTGGCGACAAATTCGTTGCCTCAGAGGCTGTGTCGATCGGGCATCGTGAGATAGAGCCGCGTTGTCCGGGCTCTCCTCGTTGTCCGAAAATGTGTGGTCTGACAGCTCCACGTATGTAGATCATTATGGACTCATCCTTTGAAGTGTCAAGAGGGCAATCACACAAGACCAATGAACCTACATCTAGCATCTATAGCCCTTCATCGTGCTCGTAACGAACAGATTCCTACAGAGCTAGGACATTTTTCATGCGCAGACGCTGAATGTCACTTCTTCTTACGGAGGTTCAGGTTGTAAGTCTGGCATGCGCACCTGAGGCTGTCCTCGTCGCCTGGTTTACCGCTCAGGCCGATCCACGATTCACAACCGACATTGGCGCATTTGAAGAGTGCCAAGAAGTTTTTGGTGGCGTCCATGACTGGTCTGAAGTCGGCGACAGTAGCGTTGGTCCAGTCCGAATTGTGGACGAGCTTATTGACCAGCCAGGCTTCCTTGTCCTGTTCTGGGATTGCTGCCGAGCGCGCCGCCTTCAAGGTGTTGACACGGTCAATCTGTGCTTGGTCGTTCCACGATTGAGCCGAATCAGAAGCAATCTTCAGTAGTTGGCCGTGACGACCTTTGACGGAATCCACGAAGGTAGACAGATCGTAGGCTGCATCACTTCGGTACTTCACTTGACCAGCAAGGCGCTCAACAATATCAGCGGTGTCGGCTTCCATCATTCTGCGAAGCTTGTGAGCGGCACCAGGAACATCGTTCGCGGTCAAGTCTTCTTCAATCCTTGCCCACACGTCGCCTTGGCTAAATGCAGGCCCTCCATCTACGGTCCAGCCATAGAAACGTGCCATTGACTTTGCCTTAACGACTCCAGCTGAGCGCATCTGGCGCGCCCAGACTTCGTCGTGAGTAGTGATGATGAATTGCACATTTGGGAATTTCGTTTTGAGCAGTTCGCCGAATTTTCGACGATGATTTGAGTCGACCGACATGACGACATCGTCAAGTACGGCGTAGCGGAAATCGTCGCCAAGAAGCTGATTGACGAGGGCTAGGTACAAGCACACCCCCATGCCATCCTGATGACCTTCGCTGTGGTAAGCGGAAGGGGGAAACATTCCCAGCTCATGGAAATCCACGCTTAGGTCGAGGCTTCCGGCACTTGGTAGCAGTTCAGCGCGAAACGATCCCTCATCGTCAGAATTTACAAATTGGTAGTAGGCGCTGAACTCCGTCTCGACAGTGGCATATAGATCGGCAAGAACCCCGTCCAAGGATTCGCAATAACTATTGTAAATTGTCGAAGCAGCCTTCTGTGCAGCATCTGCCTTGGTGGCACTGGAGCGAGCCAATCGAACGCGCGCCCATCTGTCTTTCGCGACCGAAAGGAACGTCTGTGCTGAAGTTTCTTGAGAATAATCGGGCGCTGCCTGAAGTGCGGATTGGAGCGCTTCCAATTTCAGTAATACCTGTGAAGATGGCGCATAGGGCGTGGCATCTTCATCGGGAGATATCTTGGTCACGTCATCAAACTTCGAAAGTTCATTCGCTTGAATGTGTAAGGAGTCGCTCCATGATTGAAGCAGATGCGGAAGTTCCGCATCCCCATAGATTTTTGCGCTTGGCATCACGCGCACAATGTCTTCACGGAGCTTGCGCAAAGCGGTCTGGTATGTAGAAGCTGCTGCGACGATGACTTGCTTGAGAGATTCAGCTTCGGTCGTTTCCTGGATGCGCGTTTTCAGATGGTCTTCGAGTGCCTCTTGCGTTGGCCAATCGCTTTCACAGAGGGGGCACTGTGGGCCTTCGACGGCTTTCAGGCCAACGTCGAGAAGTGACCGATGCTTTATTGAGTCGAGTGCCTGTGGCTGTGCCGACAATGATATTAGACCCGCCATGAATGCGCCGTGACATGCCTTAAGAGTAGAAGGCGTCGATGCGGTCGAGACGAGAGACGTGGCCTCAGCCTTGGCTGTAGACAGGTCAATCTGACCCGATTTCTTCTCTCCCGAGTACCCGGATAGGAAATCTGTCAGATCATCAATGGCCGTCAGATCATCCAGACCGAGTGTCGCCCTTCGGTTATTTATTTCACGAAGAACTTCGGTAGAGAGTAGTTTAGTTAAACTCAGGTGACTCAGGAATGTTGTTTCTGAGAGTCCCTTTTCGCTGTTTGCCGTCTTTGATTCTGTCGATACTCGTGTCGAGGTGGTTCGAAGAAGCTTGCGTACCGCATCAACGCGATCGAGTTTCAAAAGAGTTTGCACTTCCGCAGCTCGATCACCGGGTTTTGAGACAACGTACTTGATGAGTTCTCGTCTAGATAGTGTCAGCTCAGGGTGACTCGTAGCCGCATCTATAGCAGCTCGCATCGCAGGAGTGTCGGGTGTGAGCGTATATTTTTTGGGGCTCTTTACGCTTCGAGCCAGGATGGCGGATTCGTTGGTATCAGGATCCTTGACCGTCAGATATACCTTGGCGGCACCAGGATCATCACGTTTATGAACGTGGGGCCCATGTTTTGCAACGCTGACATCTGACGTTCCAGCGCCTTTTAGGCGTGCGATAACACCCGTGATTGCAAAATCAATGGCATCAACTATTCCGCTCTTGCCGGAACCGTTGGGTCCATAAACTACAAATGAATCTGATCCGAGAGCGAGATCAATAGAGCGAATTCCTCGGAACTCTTCGATCCGGAGATGTTCGAACTGGATCATATTGTTGCATCTCCTGAGTTTTCTTTGATCAGCGTGACGAGTGAATCAACTGAAGGAAGTTTTTCATTCTTGAAAAGGGCAACGATTTCGTTCCTCAGATCTTGGTTGACGTCATTGCTGTCGTCCAATTTACTTTCGAACTCTTCTTGGATTGTCTGTTCAACCGGCGATGCCATTGGCCCATTCCTCTGATGCTAGTGGGGAGTTATTTAGTTCATCCCGACGGGCTCGCCAGTCAGGCAAGAACCCGTCCATGAGATCGGTGAAGCGGTCGTTGTGGTGTCGTTCTAGTAGATGTGTCATTTCGTGCACCACAATGTATTCCAAGCTGTTTGGGTTCTTTTTGGCAAGTTCCAGGTTGAACCAGACATGCGCGCTTTCACGGTTGCATGACCCCCATTTAGTCTTCATCCGGCGGACGGTCCATTTCGAAACCTGACGGCCTACCATCGGCTCCCACTTGGTTACGAGTCCTGGAATGGCCTGCTTGAGTGCGTCACGGTGCCATTGCTCCATTGCGGCACGTCGTTTTTCGGCTGTGCTGTCCGCTGGTGCGTGCATTGTCAGTTTGTTGCCGCTGACTTCCAGTCGGATCTTGCCTGGCTCGTTCACGACTTTGAGCCGGTAACGCTGGCCCCAGACGTAGTGGGATTCGCCCGTGACCATCTCACGTTCGGATTGGCGCGTAGCGCTGCGCAGTTGCTCACGTTGCTTCTTGATCCATGGCAGCCGCTGGACTATGGCTAGACGTACCGTGTCGTCGTCAAAACGTTCCGGAGCGGCGACTCGTACGCGACCTAGGGGAGGGTAGACGGCAATGTGAAGATTCTTGATGTGTTTGTACACGACATCTACATCGATACCGGAAACGGTCAGGTAGGCACTAGCGGTATTCATGTCGCGCCTTCACCAACTCGAAGAGTTCGTTAAAACGGTCGAAGTCAGCTGGCAGCACGCGGCGAATCGCACGTGCAACTTCCTTCTCTTTGAAGTTGTTGCCGACCCAATCGTGCGGTTTGCTTGTCATGATCGCTAGGTCTACCTCGATCGGTGTCGCCGGATCTGTCCAACCAAAGTCGACAATGGCGCGCTGCGCGCCATTGGCCGCCCAAACAGGGTAGATGGTGTCCGATTCCTTTGCGCCGACCTTCCGGGCATGCTCGATCAGCTGTTCCAGGTATGTTTTGTAGTCAATGGCGCCCTGGCGGCGTTGCTCAATGATGGCATCTAGCAGACTCGACATGCTGTCGTAGTACTTCGGATTCATTGCATTTTCATCGATGATGACTTTACGAATGTTGTTCGCAATAGTTTCAGCAACAGCCTCTGGATCTTTCTTAATCCCCGATGGCAACTTGTCGATTACTCCCGCACCTTCACGAACGATCAAATCGACAAGACCGACGTTTTGGAAGTCGGCAACAGTCTCTGATCCGTCGGCGTGAATGTAGGTATCGAGCAGGAATCGCATGCCAGCTTCGTACTGTTTGAAGTCGACGTTTTCGCCTGCACCAAGTTTCACCTCGTCGCGAACCGAAACGTAGTGGGTGACTTCCCTGGAGATCGCAGCGGCTTGAGACTCGGAGAATCCGGCCTCGGCCATGTCGTTAGTGATGGATGCAAAGGCTCGCGTCAGTCCAGCGACTGACTTGTAGAGCTCGACACGCTTGGGCTCGTTACGCTTGAGCTGGTCACCATTTCCTTGGTCGATGGCGCAGAAATAGCGTTGGTACTGAAGTGTTCCCTTGGGTGGTTCGACGGCTTCGCACAGTGCACGGATTCGTTCAAGTGCTTCTTCAAGGTCTTCACGTGCGAGCTTGACGCGGTCCTTGAGAAGTCCGTCGATGTCCTTCTTCTCGTACCCGTCTAACGCTCCAGATGTGTAATCCGTGATGGCGTCTTCGAGGGAATTGAAGAGATCCTGGTAATCAACAATGTAGCCGTAGTCTTTGTCGTCACCATCTAGGCGATTGACGCGGCAGATTGCTTGGAAGAGGCCGTGGTCTCGCATGGACTTGTCGATGTACAAGTAGGTCGCTGCAGGTGCGTCAAAGCCCGTCAGGAGCTTGTCGACGACGATCAGCAGCCGCATCTGACCCGGTTCGTTGATGAAGCGTTCTTTGACGTCTTTCTCGAATTGCTCAATCTTCGTGACTGCTTGGTCGGCAGGCTCATCGAAATGGTCTGAGAGCATCTGGCGATAGATCTCATATTGACGCAGTTTTTCGGTGGCACCGTGGCCTGAGTCTTCTTTGGAGATATCGCCAGCTTGTGGTGTGTAGCTGGTGACGATCGCGCACTTGCCCTTAAATCCAGCCTGGCAGAACATCTCATAGAACTTACATGCCTGGTAGATACTGGCGCTGACGAGCATCGCATTGCCACGCATATCCATCAGTCGCGGTTTGGTTTCCATATCCAGCAGAATGTCGTTGACGATCTGCTTCGAACGCTGCTCGGAGCTGACCACTTTTTGCATGGTGCCCCAGCGCTTCTTCAGCTCGGCCTTCGATAGATCGGTCATGCCCTTGGTCTTGGCATCGAACCACTGGTCAACCTTGGCGGGTGAAGTCAGATCCTGGTCGATATTGCGGGCTTCGTAGCGCAGGTCAAGCACGACGCCGTCTTGTACAGCCTCGTTGAACTTATAGGTGTGGATGAAGCTGCCGAACGTCTCGATGCTGGTTGCTTTGTCGGCTTTGAGTAAGGGTGTGCCCGTGAAGCCGATGAACATGGCGCCGGGAAGGAGCTGTTTCATGGCGCGGTGCATCTTGCCAGACTGGGTGCGGTGGGCTTCATCGACGAAGACAAAGAAGTTTCCCTTGGCGGAGAAGCCGGCAGGGATCTTGGAGTTGAGCTCCGCGATGAAGTCGCCGTCTGCCTCATTCTGGGCGGCAGCGTCGTCTCCCGCGCGAAACTTATGAACCAGAGAACCGATCAACCACGGTTCGTGCTTGTTAAGAGCACTCATCAGATCAGCGCCGGACGTGGTCCGGTAAATGTCTTCATTGACACCGTTGAAGACCTGCTTGATCTGATCATCAAGCTCGGTACGATCCGTGATGATGAGGACGCGTGCCTGATTTTCACCAGTTGTCTGATGTTCGCGAATCCACTTGGCCAGCCAGACCATGGTCAGGGATTTACCCGATCCTTGGGTGTGCCAGATGATGCCGCCCTCGCGCTTGGCGATCCGTTCCTGGGCGGCTTTGACACCAAAGAACTGGTTGTGGCGGCAGGTCTTTTTCGTACCGGAGTCAAAGACCATGAAGTCATGGATGATCTCAAGGAACTGGTCCTTCGAACACATCTGAACCAGGGCACGGTCCAGTGGCTCTTCAATCTCCGAAAGCTCTTTCCATTCCAGCCAGTATTTTTCGGGAGTGTCGATCACGCTGTAGCGCAGACCCTCGACATCGTTGCCCGCCATGACAAGCTGAACAGTGGTGAAGAACGGCCGGATGAAGTCCTTCTTCTGGTTGCCGATGTTCTGACGGATGCCCTCGGAGACAGCCACCTTGGAGCGCTTAAGCTCGATTACACCCAGGGCAAGGCCATTGACGTACAAGACAACATCAGGTCGCTTGGTATGTTCGCCCTTGATCGAGACTTCCTCGGCCACGACGAAGTGGTTGGCTTCTGGGTTTTTCCAGTCGATGAGCCATACGGTCTCAGTATTTTCGCCAATACCCGGTTTGACCTTCACGCCATAACGCAGCAAATCGTAAACTTCGTGGTTGGCTTCATAGAGGTTGCGGCCACCGCCAAGCGATGCGGTCTTCTTGAGCTGTTCAACGGCCTTGTTGATCAGATTTTCGTCATAGCCACGTGCTCGGAGGTTTTGCTCCAAGAAGCTGACCTCGATGTGGGAATTGTCCTCTCGGTACTCCCAATTGCCGCCATACTCGTAGCCGAGCTGCTTTTGAAATAGCTCAACTACGCGGTTTTGCGTTTGACGTTCAATCTGTCCAACCGTGCTCATGATTCATTTCCCCCAATATCTAATTCAATTTCCTGATTCTGCCAGCTGCCGTAGGTCGCGCCGGTTGACTGGACCTTCCATTCCGTGCGGCCGTTTGAATTTCTCCCCGACACAATTGCTGAGGCTGCCGATGGTGATGCGAACACTTGGTTGCGTGAGAATATCGTCAGTTTTCCATCATCGGTGGGCACCATTGTGCCGTCCTGTTCAAGTTTCTCGCGCAGTCGTCGGTATCCATCCTCGACACCGATCCACGAAGGCCTGGCGAGCGAGCCTTCAAGTACTGTGAATTCACCGTCATTTTCCTGGGCGGTAGCCAGTATCCCATCCTTCTTGAGCCGCATTTCAAAGAGCGGGGAGACTGACGCTTTGCTTGACTGGTCCGATGCGACTGGTTCTGCAGGCGTAGTTGAAACTGTCGTGCTTCGGAACAGATTGACCCCCAGCACTGGTAGCGCGATCTTAGCCTGGGCTATGAAATACTCCATGTCTGAGACGTCAGATTCGGGCAAGGGAAGTGGTGTCGGCGCTGTGCCATTCGTCAGATGTGCTCGCTTGGCCTGTTGCGCCAACGTGATCAGACGAGATTCAAGATATCGGGCGTGTGCTTTGGTTAGATTGGCATCCTTGCTCGTGAGCACGATTGCGCGATCCCAGAAGTCCTTGCCGCCTTGGTCCTCTGGTCGCGAGTGCTGATACAGCCGCTTGCTGACATCGTCACCCTCACCGATGTAGGCGAGGGATCCACCCATACTGTCTGGGTCGTCACCGAGCAGGATGTAGATGCCGGTACGGCCAGCTTCAGGGCGTTTCAGGAGGGCGCCTAGATCTGAACGTGGAGCGGCAACGATGTGACCAGTCCAGTTCATGATTTCGGCTGTCAGAAGGCCACCAGGCGTGCCATCCGCCAGGAACAAGCGGACCGATTTACCAGCACTCATACCGCCGACTCCTTGACATGCAAACGGGTTCGGCCGGTCAGAAGTTCCTGCATCATCCCTTTTTTGATCGAACGCGTTTGGTTGAGCTTCTTCTTCATCGCATCAATCTCAATGTCGACGTCACGTAGGCAACGCGCGATGGCTCGTTGTTCGCCAGCCTCGGGCAACTCAAATGACAGCTCACGAAACTGAGATTTTGCTAAATTGTAGCGCGTGGCCCCTTGAGCGAGCGCCATCATAGCTTTTCGACCTGGTGATCCGCGGAAGACATAGGCAATAAATTCAGCATCGACGGTTTCGGATGAACGCGGACGAAATCCAAAACAAAAGCTGTTCAGATATGTTTTTAGAGGCACAGAAAATACCACGCTGCACAGTGCCAGTTCTTCAGGCGTTTCAGATGATCCGTTGAATAGGAGATCCCCTGTTCGAACCGCATTCTGCTTTTCCGACGCACCAATATTAACCACTGCTGCGCGAGAACCGTCGACTCGAATGTTGGACATAACATCCATGAATGTTATAAACCGTGACTTCCCAGAGCCGAAGTCGGCGCCAGACTTGCCAGTCAGTCCACCGTACGTCGCGCCCAAGTCACCAAGTCGGACCTCCCGCCACGGCTCACTGAACCCTGACAATCTGGTCCTCCCAGTGAGGAGCTGCTGCATCATGCCTTGCTTGATTGCCTGTTTCTTGGCGATCAGCCGCTCCAGCGAAGCGATCAGCGAGTCGACATCACCTAGCATAATTGATATCTTCTGCTGCTCCTTGAGTGTCGGTGTAGAAACCGAGAGGTCAAGAAAGGCCGCCTTGGGAATATTTTTCATACTCCCGCTAGTCCCGGAAGCTAGATCTCGAATTGCCATCGAGCCGATGTCGGAGCTGAGATAGTACGTAAGCCACCTCATGTCGACTTTGACGCCCGGACGTGAGCGCGCTTGCCAGAGTCGATCCGGCAAGAACAGCTCGTCAAAATCGCGATCTACATAGCCAACCTCACCGACCAGGGCAGGTGTATTCATCCGGCTGACTAGTATCGAATCACGCTTAGGATTGCACCGAGCTCGATAAATATCCGCACTCAAGATCGTTTTTGCCTCAGTCGGGTCAAACCGACCCTTCGATATGGCTGACGTCTTCAATACGGCTGGTCGAGTATGCTGGCTATCCACTGATCTAACGCTGACACCAGCCGTCAGGCTATCAATAAGGTCTCGAATGCGGAGTTCGCGTACAGAATTATGCATCTAGTTGACACCCATGTCGTTAAGATGAAATGCAACCTTGGAGTTTAATTCTGCGAGTTCTATTTCAAGATCGCCGACTGTCTCGTCATAGCGTTCGCCCAGTTCCTTGATTCTAGATACCAAGTTTTGGGCCAGGTTGGTGATTTCACCGGAAATTCCGATATTAATTGCGGCCTGCCATTTGTCGTCAAGAACGAGCTCCTGCACATCCTGTCCGGTGAGCATTTCATATTTGCCAAGGACGTCACTGTCCATCTTGGTTTGCGCGTCCTTTGCGACCTTCTTTGCGGACGTCTCATTGCCGTATAGAGCGAGGAGGTGGTTGAGCGCCTGGATTTCATCCTTGTTGGCCCCTTCGCGTTTGGCGTCCTTGAGCTGTGTGGCTGCAAGCACCTTGGTGATCTTGCCGTCGTCCATCGCGTCAGCGAGCAACCCTTCTTCGACGGCATGCTCTTCCGTGTATTCCTCGATTTGACGAGTGGATTCATCGACCTGGGAGTTAAGTTCATCGAGTTTCGACTGTTCGTCGCCAAAGTAGCGGGCAACGAGCAGATTCGGTGGGATCAGGTCCATCTTGTATTTCATTGCACCGCGACCCGAGCCGATGACAAGATCTGGAGTCTCGGTGATCTTTCGGTCTTTGTCTTCGATCGTTTTGCGTGGTTTGGCAGCGTTGAGCCAGCCTTCGTTCATGACAAGGAAGACATCGTCGTGCATAACAGTGTGCCAATACGCCATCAGCTGTTCGTAGACATCGTATTCGTCGAGCAACGGGGTGGACTTGAAGCGTGCCAAAAGATCGTCACCGAGTGACTCGATCAGCTCGTTGGGCTTCGTCGTCGCGCTGATCGATTCGATGGCCGAACGGTGTGCGGCATACCAGTCGGAGACTTGGGCTTGGACTTTGGCCGAAAAGGCGGTGAACTCAGCTGAGTCCAGGATGGCCTGTTGCACTGCGGAAATGTCGACGGTGAGCTCGCTGTAGCCGTTTTGGCCATTACCTCGGAAGAGTTCCTGACGCAGGTTAGGGAAGGCATCCCAGCTTGCGCGCAAAGCATCTATATCCCGGTTTGGGATACCACCGTGCAGGTGCGCATAAAGGTCCTGGATGTCCTCGGGTTCAGACGAGTCAATGTAGCGCGGAATGTTGAGGTTGTAGTCGTTGGCGTCATTGCCGATCTCCGTCAGTGGCACCATCCGCGCGTAGCGCTCGAATTCTTGTTGCTTAGTAAAGACGTCGACGATCTTGTGCATGTCCTGGGAGCGTAAGCGGTTCTTGTTGCCGTCTTTAAGGAAGCCCTTGGAGGCGTCGATCATGAAAACCCCGGTCCGAACTTGGGCGTTTTTCTTGTCGAGCACGATGATGCAGGCGGGAATTCCTGTCCCGTAGAACAGGTTTGCGGGCAACCCGATGATGCCCTTTATAAAGCCGCGCTTCAGTAATTGCGTACGGATAGTCGCCTCTTTGCCACCACGGAAAAGCACGCCGTGGGGCAGGATAACGGCAGCTTTGCCAGTGCTCTTCATGGATTTGAGGATGTGCAGTAGGAACGCGTAGTCGCCATTCTTTTCCGGTGGCATACCGTACTCAAAGCGCCCGAATTCGGTTTCCAGGCCGTTGCCCCACGACTTGATAGAGAAGGGCGGGTTGGCGACGATGAAGTCGAAGGTGTCCAGGGAATCGCCATTGGTGAACTGCGGGCTCGTGATGGTGTCGCCCTTGCGGATGTCCGCGATCTCGTTGCCGTGCAGAATCATGTTCATTTTGGATAGCGCCCAGGTGGCGTTGTCTTTTTCCTGGCCGTAGATTGTCAGGCCATTGCGCGATTCGGAAGCGACCTTCAGTAGCAGGGAACCAGAACCACAGGTGGGGTCATAGACGGTTGCGGACCGAGGTGTGTCTGGGGTCACGTTGATCAGCTTGGCAATGACGCGCGAAACTTCAGCCGGGGTGTAAAACTGCCCCTTGGACTTGCCGGATTCGGTGGCAAAGTGTCGCATTAGATATTCGTAGGCATCGCCCAGTAAGTCATCACCTTCGGCTCTTGAGCCACGAAAATCGAGATCCTGGAAGATAGTGATCAGCTTGGAGAGCCGGTCCTGCATCTCCTTGCCCTTGCCAAGCTTTTCTTCATCGTTGAAGTCAGCCAGGTCGATGACTTTCTGAAGGTCCGAGGCTTCGGCAAGCTTGGCGATGATCTTATTGACCTTGTCGCCGATTTCTTTGTCGCCTTTAAGTGCGACCATGTCGTCAAATGATCCACCGGATGGAACGGTGATAAGGGCATCCGGGTCGGTCTTGGACTTGTCGGAAACGTACTTCACGAACAACATCGTCAGAATGTAGTCCTTGTACTGACTGGCGTCCATGCCGCCGCGCAGCTCATCGCAGCTCTTCCAAAGTGAGCTATAGAGGTCAGATTTCTTTAGTGCCACTGCGCGGCTCCCTTGAGTTGTTGCTGAATCGTTGGGTGTGCTCATTTTTGTGTCTCCAGGGCATGGATACGCCCAGGTTACTGTTGGTTTCAATTTACCCGGTGCGTATGACATTTACGGCCATACGTCATTTGGAGCGGGTTGTGACGGGTGAGAGCGAACTCGACCGAGCCCGTCAGCTTGTCCTAGTTATAACATAAACGGACTTTATTTCGTAGGGGTGCCTTCAGCTTCGTCCGATATGAAGGAAGTCCTTACTGCGCCAGTGATCCGATTGCCTGTGCTTGGTCGTGACTGGTTCTGACTACTTCGATTGAGCCAATTGTTCTGTAGATTGTGAATCGCGTTCTGAGCATCGGCCCAAGCATGCTTTGGTCCGAGAAGGTTACTGTGCGCATTGGTGCATCGCGTCCCTCGATCGAGATGCTATAAACCGGATCATCGGGGTCGATGTCTACCGTCAGTATGTCGTCAGGGAGGTGAAGCTTCAGTGTGTAGTGGTTCAACTTGTGTTTGTCGCTAGCAACGGGAGTGAGTGAAATTTGCTCAAAGTCGAATTCGATCTGGCTAGTGGCTTCTTCGAGTTCGTCGTCGCGGTAGCGCCAAATACGTACGAGCGGGGCGGTATCGGCCAAGGTTTTGGTCGTGAGCTGGTATATGTCGAGACGGAGGCCGCCTTCGAGTGTGCCACCCAGTTCGAGCGTTAGTAGTTCAGTCCCGAGTCTTCCTTGTACCTCCGCGAGGTGAGTCAAGTCACGGGCGATGATGCGGATTCCTTCATCACTCCATCGCCGACCCGTGCGCTGGTCGCGAATTCGCCCGTCTTGGGGTAGCGCACCGACAACATGTTCCATCCGGTCAAGAACCGTCTCAGCTTTCGCCGCAATTGAGATAGCCGCCGCGGCCTCTTCGCGGCTTCCGTATCTGGTGTACCGATGAATCTCACGCTCAAACATCAAAAAGGCATCTAGTAGGTCGCCACCTCCACATACCCGCCGAAGCGCATTGGTGGTTTGGAATTTTTGCACAGTCAAGATGCCGTGAGATCCGCGAAGTGCCAGTAACTCAGCTTCGACGCTGTCGGCGAGCGCTCCGGTGTCTTCGATGTCGTCAAGGATTGTGCCGTTCATATGTCCATTGTCCACGTCTGCTTTGGCTGTGCACTTTTTTGTCACGACTTGAGGGTAGATAGGGCGCTTGAATCGTATATACAACCGATCGCGACTGAACACTCAGTCTCGGTGAGGTTGGCCCCGATGAGCGAAAGAGCAGGTCAATACAATGTCGAATATCGTGCCAGCACCAAAGAATTCCCTCGCGACTACCCCCGAGAGCTTCTCGCGTCCGGAGGGGCGCGCATTGACCCGGCAGCAGAACGCGCAGGTCGCCCGCGGCTTGGTGGTCGCAACTCGTGTTCAGGCAGCCGGCCACGTGGCAGCGACCGGTATGCAGATGACTGCCATGCTCAGCCGCGAAGCCGCGTTTCTGGCTGACGGCGACCCGCAGACGGCCGCCCGGCTGAACTTCATTGTCGATTCCTTCGCGGATCACGCCGCGTGGGAAGTCCGCCAGTTTCGCGGTTAAATCATGATCACCGATTCCGGCGACAACGCCGGGGATGTCATCGTCCTGGAATCCATGGCCTACGCCGCACGGCTGTTCACTGAGCTGCACGACAGTATCCAGGAGTATGCGCAAACGCTCGGCATCCTCGATCCGGTTGCCGCTGAGCATCTGCTGCGCGTGGCGCTAGCAGGCGTCGGTGCAGCCACCGACGAGCTGTCGGCATGGCTGCTGGATGGCAGCGGTCAGCCGTGACCACGTTCATCATCTGGCTGGCCATCATGGCGGTTGTCATAGCAGCCATTTACTGGTTCGACGCTCCAGCTGCCGCGACTGTCATGGTCGCAGCAGTCGCCGCGACGCTGCGCCTGTACCTGAAGTTCATCGCCGCCTGCTGGCTTTTGCTAACCACGCGCCTCTGATCGCACCTTTCTCGTAGGCCACGGCCTACTCCCCCTCAAGAATAATTCTCCTGAAAGGGATTAATTGTCATGCCTGAAAATATCACCAGCGTCCAGCTGGCCATTGCCCAAGAAAACCTCAACACGCACGTCATGTTGGAGGCATCCCACATCGCCTCCCGCGTCGGCTTCGACTGGCGCCCGACCGCCGACGCCCCTAATACCTACGCCTCGCTCAAATCGGCTTACGAAATCGCCATGCGCTCCAAGTTGCCTCTGCCTGTCAGCAACGAAAACTCCAGCCGGGTCATCTTTGCCAACCCGGAAGGCAACTACGCCTACCGGTTCATGCACGACATGGCACATGTGGAGATGGGGCTGTCGTTCTCCTCCGCGGACGAGTTCGAGCTGGCCCGCCGCCTGATGTGTCGTCTGGAGCGGGCAGGCTACGGGCCAGACACCCTGGAGTGGAAGCTGTACCAGGCCGATGCGATTGGGCAGGTGATTCACTACGCCCTGACCAAGCGCTACGTGGGCGACCAGCTCCAGTTCGCCCTGGATTGCATCATGCACGGCCTGGAATGCGGCATTTTCCTAGAAGTCGAGCGCCAACGTGGGAACTAACCCGACCGATCCAAAAAACCTGTTCGACCGGCTCATCGGTGGCTGTATGTCGGTGTTGCTGGCATCGATCGCCGTCTACTGCGCGGCCCAGATCATCCAGTCCATCTGGCCGGTCCTGGTCGTCATCACCGGCGTCGTTGCCATGGTCTGGATTGCGGTCATCGTGATCCGGATCTGGCTCTCTCGCCGCTACTAATCCATCGCCGCTACGCACGTAGTCCGGCTTGTTCCAGTCGGTGTTGTGGTTTTCGCCAAAGTGGTTGCTCGTTCAACTAATTGAACGCATACTACTCCACAGACCCGTTCAATACGTTGAACGATCGTCTGTCTCGACAACCACAACACCGACTGAAAGGAGGGAAATTATCATGCCTACACAGAAGAAACCACGCCGTAGCCGCGCAGCCAATCCACGACAGGACCGCCACGTCGTGGTTTACGGCATCCAGCGCGAGAAGCCAGATTTGCGCAAGCTCAGCCGCGCGGTCATTGCTATGGCGCAGGCCGAAGCCGAGCGCGAAGCCCAGGCACAGCACGAAACAAATCTGCGCCCACGAGGAGACCGTCATGACTGACCGGGAACCTACCCTGCGCCAGCTCATCTGGCAGGAAATCTATTGGCCGCAGCCACTGGACAACACTCACACTGTGAATCTGCTTCGTCATTGGGCCGCCCAAACCCACGCCCCACAGATCATCCTGGAAACCCGCGCCACCAAGAGTGGCACCCGTTACCTGGTGGCTACCCAGCGCCGCCACGTTCCTGCCATCCGACGGGACATCGAGCAGCTGGTGCCCGGCACCATTGTGGCCGATGATGCCCCCGAACGAGGGAAGGCAGGGGCGGCCCGACGCCTAATCGTCAACCAACCGATCCGAAGCCTGGAATCTCGCGATACCGAAGGCAGCACTCGGTCGATTTTGGCCAGCCTGTCCGACCTGCGGGGTTCGGAGATTTTGGTGACCCAAATTGTTTTGGGGCCACGGCTGGCACCGCACCTGGTGTCTGGTCGGATTCAGCGCGTTGACCAGGGTGTGAGCTCACTTGTCCTGTCCGGCAGTCAACCCGAACGCCGCACCAACGTCACGCGGCAGGTCGAACTCAAGCAGTCCGAGTACGGATTTGCCGCTGTATTGCGCATCGGCGTCCATGCCGCCGACGAATCCCGCCGCATCGTACTCCTCCAGCGCGTTGTCGGTGCCTTCCGCACCCTTCTGGCTCCTGGTCTGCGCATGCAGGAGCGTCGTGAAAAGGCGACAAGGATCAATGATCCAGCGTCGGAATGGGCTTTCCTTACACCCGCTCAGCGTCTCTCGGTGATCGAAACCGGTCTCCTGAGCGGTTGGCCGGTAGGGAACGCAGACACCCCATACCCGGGCCTGCCGCCGATCCATCCTCGCCAGGTCCGGCCGTCCTTTGCCGCCGGTGAAAGCCATCGCATCATTGCCCAGGCAACCGCCCCAGGCTCGACTGAAACCCGGCTCGGCATCACAGCAGATGACAGTCGCCGCCATCTGTGGCTCATGGGGCCAACGGGTGTCGGCAAGAGCTCCTTGCTGTTGAGTCTGATCCGAGACGACATGCTCGCCGGGTGCGGATTGGTGGTGATCGAACCCAAGGACCTGATCCGCGACGTCCTGGAGCTTGTCCCGGATTCACGGCGGGACGACATTGTGCTGCTCGATCCACTCGACAGTGAACCGGTGGGAATCAACCCGCTCGACCTGCACGGGCGACCTCCCGCGCTGGTGGCTGACCAGATATTCGGTACGTTCAAGGCCCTCTATGGGGCCGACGGACTGGGGCCGCGGTCATCGGACATCCTGCGCCAAAGCCTACTGGCCTTGGCTACACGCGGCGATGCCAGTCTGGCCATGTTGCCGGTGCTGCTCACCAATCCCGGATTCCGGCGCTCGGTCACTCAGCAAATGGCTCGCAGCGACCCGTTCTCGGCCGGACCATTCTGGCACTGGTTCAACAGTCTCTCCTCCGAAGCTAGTGCGCAGGTGACAGCTCCACTACTGAACAAGTTGCGCCCGCTATTGGATCCGCACCTGCGTCAGGTGGTGGCCCAACGTCATCCACGTTTCAACATCCGCCAGGTTCTCACCGAACGCAAGATTCTGCTAGTGCCACTCCAAAAGGGAAGAATCGGCCCGGAAGCATCCGAGCTACTCGGCGCGCTGGTGGTGGCAGAACTCTGGCAAGCCATCCAGGAACGGACCGCGATCAATCCCAAGGACCGCGACACCGTCATGATCTACCTTGACGAGGTGCAGGACTACTTGCGGTTGCCAACAGATCTTGGGGATGCACTCGCAACCTCCCGCAGTCTGGGTGCCGCTTTCCATGTCGCACACCAATATCTGGATCAGCTGTCGGTCGCCATGCGCTCGGCGTTCGAAGCCAACTGCCGCTCCCGCGTATTCTTCCAGCTGGCAGCCAAGGACGCCCGCGCTGCCGCTGCCATGGCCCCGGGACTGGACGCCGAGGACTTCACGGCATTGCCGGCTCGCCACCTCTATGCTCAGCTCGTCCACCAGGGTACGGTCACCGACTGGGCCTCGGGCCGAACACTCACCACCCCGCGAAAAACCTCCAACGTCGCAGATCTCAAGGCCCGTAGCCGTCGCCAGTACGGACAACCCATCGACGCCATTGAACAGGGACTGCTCGAAGTCCTGGACGGCTCGCAGGACAGCCACGACTCGGACGGACGCCGCCGAAGGAGCACCTCATGAGCGACGCAACACCACTACCGACCGGCTACCCGACCGAGTCGAACCGGGAGCAGACAAACACGCAGGTCAGCGCCGAACGGGCGGCGACAGGGGCGACTAATACCGTTGCTCTTCCGAGCACCGGCTCACATACGGGGCCACGCATCAGCAACCGTCGGCTTGAGGATATTCGCACACACCTTAGCGACCGTGACCGGGCCATCCTGGGATCAGTCGAACGCTACCGCTTCCTCTGCGCAAGGCACCTGCAAGCACTGCATTTCACCGACCACGCCTCACCGGATTCAGCGTCTCGCACTTGTCGCCGGGTGTTGGCCCGGCTGCGCGGCCTGCGCATCCTGGGTGTGCTGGATCGTCGCATCGGTGGCATCCGGGCAGGCTCTGAAGGGCTCGTCTACTACGTCGATACCGCCGGAGATCGCATCCAGCGCGAAAGCACCCAGGCGCGGACTCGTCGGCGCTTCGATGAACCATCCGCCCGCTTCCTCGACCACACCCTGGCGATCGCGGACATGGCCATTGCCGTCATGGAATCCACTCAGTCCCACGGTGCCGAAGTCGTCAAGATCGATCCCGAACACCACGCCACACGTACTTACCAAGACGGGTACGGTATCCCCCAAGTCCTTCGACCAGATCTCTATATCGAGCTGGCCGCATCGGTCGGGGACGACGAGGTGAGTGCCTTCTTTATCGAAGTCGACCTGGGTCACGAGAGCCTGCCAACCCTGCTGGGGAAGTCTCTGGCCTATGAGGACTACCGCGCAACCGGCAGCGAGCAACGCCAGTTCGGTGGCTTCCCACAGGTCATCTGGGCCATGGACGCCTACCGCATGACCACCGCACTCCGGCGCCGCAAATCGCTGGGAGATGCCATCGAGCGGAACCACCGCACCGCCACAAGTCTGTACCAGATCCTGGCACTTCCGGACACCGCTGAGGCACTGGTACAGGGGTTGCATCATGACTAGCCCAACCAACCATCTACTGATCGGCGACGCACTAGATACCCTGCGCACCTTGCCACCTGGCAGCATCGACATGTGCTTAACTAGTCCGCCATACTTCCGGCTACGTGACTACGACGCGACCGGTCAACTCGGGCTGGAGGAATCGGTGGACGCCTGGGCGCACAATATCCGGCAGATAACCCAGGAGATCCACCGCGTCTTGGTTCCGACCGGCACGCTCTGGCTGAACCTCGGCGACACCTACGTCACTCATCCACGCCAGGGTGCACCACCTAAAAGCCTGGCGCTGGCCCCGGAGCGCGTTGCCCGGCTCCTGCAAGAAGATGGCTGGATCCTGCGCAACAAGATCATCTGGGCCAAGCCGAACCCGATGCCGACCAGCGTCCGTGACCGGCTAACGGCCACCCACGAGGTGATCTATGTCTTCGCCAAGCAGCCCCGCTACTTCTTCGACCTGGACAACATCCGCATTCCGCACCGTTCCAAACCGGGCACGCCACCGCCGGGCCGAACCCGGCGACCAGCCAAGGAGCACTGGCGCGGCCCCAACGCGGACTCCACCACGGGGCTGGCCGCGTTGAAGGCTCGGGGCATCGTTGGGCACCCGCTGGGCAAAAACCCGGGTGACGTCTGGAGCATTGCCACGGCGGCGGGCAAGGGCAGTCACCACGCCACCTTTCCCGAACCACTGGCCACCCGTTGCATCTTGGCAGGGGCGCCAGAGGCGCGTTGCATTACCTGCAGAAAGCCCCATACGAGGGCCCTGCGCCGCTTGGGTGAAACAGCCACCCGGCTGGCACTTGCTGCAACCTGTACGCACCAGGATGGCACCGAGCCCGGGATAGTACTTGACCCGTTCATGGGTTCGGGCACTACCGCTGTGACCGCCGAGCGTCTACATCGGCAGTGGGTTGGTATCGAACTGAATCCAGACTTCGCCCATGAGGCCCTGGAACGGATCACCACCGCCCGGGCCTCCCCCGGGGCCTGATCTATGACACTCGTCGGTGCCATGCGGATTGGTGAGTCAGGTTCCATCCCGGAACCTCGCCGACCGCAAGCACCGAGGAGTTGTCATGACGACACCACCGATTGACGGCATCGACCGTCACAACCCGGGCAACGTGAAAACGTTGGCCGTCAGGCTCGAACCCGACATCCACACGCAGCTGGTGCTCATCGCCCAGCTGCGTGGCAGCACCCTCACTGAAGAGATCCGCCAAGCTTTGGCCGCGCACATCGCGCAGGTCAAGGCCAATACCGATCTGGTCTCGCAGGCCGAATCGGCCATGGCAGAGATCGAACGTGAGGCAGCCGCCCGCCGCGAAGCCATCGCCAGCCTGTTCGGCAACGAACAAGCCGAAGCCAAGCCCCGCACGGCGCGTGGACGGTAATCGAGCCACCCTCCCGGCAGGTGCCAGCGTGAGACGAATCCATTATGGGTTCCCTCCGCTGGCTCTGCCGGGCACACCACCAATTTTGACAGGAGGAACCATATGAACCACGAACACACACCAGACGCACAACCGGAGTACGAAAGTAGCCACACCACGCCCTCGATTTACGTTGCCTCACTGGCTGACTACAACAACGGCCGGCTACTCGGCGACTGGATCGATGCCACGATCGGAGCCGACGCCATCCGTGAAAAGATCGCCGCCATTTTGGCCAAGTCCACCGAGTTCGCACCCGAAGAATGGGCGATCCACGACTACGAAGGATTCGGCACCAAGCGCTTGGGCGAATATGAGTCCATCGAATACGTGGCCACACTGGCCGAGGGTATCGGAAAGCACGGCGAAGCCTTCGCCGCATGGGTCGATTACTCCGGCCTGGACGTCGAGGAATGGCACTACTTCGAAGACGCCTACCTCGGAGAATATGCCAGCCTGACGGCTTACGCCGAGCAGATCGTCGAAGATCTGGGCTGGCGCAGCCGCATAGATGAGCACCTACCTGAGGGATTGAAGTCGTATGTCCGCATTGACACTGAGCAGATGGCCGAAGACATGCGCCAAGGCGGCGAAATCTATTTCGTCGAATCAGACACGGGAATTTACGTATTCAACGGCCATATCTGACGAACGTCGAAGAATAAGGAAGCACTCACTGCCTTGACGGAATAGATGTTGTGGAATTCGCTTAAACCGTTGAACAAAATGAACGACCAGTTCATACTACGGACAGAAATTGGAGACCACCGACATGCAAGACCACGACATACAAAAACTGGCGGACGCCATCCGCGAACGCCGCGAAGAACTTGGCTTGTCCGCCAGCGAAGTCGCCCGGCGGGCCACCATAGCTAAGGGGACGATTACCCGCCTGGAGCTTGGCCAGATCGGGAGCCCCCGCATGGACAACCTCCGCTCGATCGCCGACGTCCTACAGATCCCACTCACCAACCTCCTCGCCGAATCCCGCGTCCTACGCGGATCTGACCTCCCCACGTTGCAACCCTATTTGCGCACCAAGTTCAAGGACATGCCCGAAAGCGCCGTCCGCGAAATCGAAGAACATTTCAAGGCGGTGGCCACCCGGCACGGCATCGACACCACAAGCGGCCCCGCACCCGGCGAGGACGAGTAACCCCAATCATTCTCAGTGAAAGGAGAAAACATGACATACATCAGCACACCAACACCATTTGAGCGCAGCGTCCTGTCCACTCTCCGATCGCTCATCCCCAACCGCCCCTTGCACTCACTAGCTGAAGCCAAGCAAGTCGCCGAACACCAAGCCATCCGGTTGCTGCAGCTCCACCAGCTGACCGAAGGCCCGGTACCCGTCGAGTTCATCGCCGAACTTCCCAAGATCGAGATCGAACTTGTTGAAGCGCCCGTATCAGGGGCCAGCTTCTGGAATGGCAACACCTGGATTATCCAGCTGAACAAGCACGAAAACTATTGCCGCCAACGCTTCACGCTGGCGCACGAATACAAGCACATCATCGACCATAACCGGACCGACCAGATCTACCTGGGGACGAAGGACGTCAGTGCCGCGCAACAAGCTGAGCAGGCCGCCGACTACTTTGCCGGATGCCTCCTTGTGCCCAAGATGCTTCTCAAGCGCGCCTATTTCGGCGGCATGCAGCGACCATCCGATCTGGCCAAGTACTTCCAGGTATCTGAGATCGCCATCGTCGTTCGACTGCGCCAAACCGGCATCACCGAACCGGTCCCACGCTGCCTGCCAAACAGCACACCATTTTCCCGTCCATGGCAGTACGCGACTAACAGCAACACCCGACTACAAGGAGTCTGACCATGACGACCAATGACATCGAAGCTGTGCGCCCACGCAAGGCCGTTCTTTACCTGCGTGTCTCCAGTAAGAAACAAACCGAGACCGCCATTGATATCGACAAGGACGGCAACTCAATAGCCACCCAGCGCGACATCTGTGAGCAGAAAGCTGGCTCCCTTGGTGCTGAGATCGTCCATGAGTTCGTCGAGCCCGGCGTCTCGGCTCAGACCATTGAAAAGCGTCCGAAGTTCCAGGCCATGATGACGTTCCTGGCCGATAACCGCGATGTCGACTACGTCATCGTCTATGCCCGCTCACGCGCATTCCGCAACTTCGTGGACGCGGCGATTACCCGCCGCCACCTCGACAAGCTCGACGTCCGACTACTGTCCGCCCGTGAAGACTTCGGCGAAGGCACTTACGCCGAAGCCATGGAAGCGGTCACCGACATCATGAACCAGGTGCAGAACCAGCTCAGTGGCGAAGACATCCGCATTAAGATGCGCAACAAGGCCATCAACGGTGGAACAGTTACGAAGGCCAAACTCGGGTATCTGAATATCCGCAAAGATATCGACGGAAGGATGATCAACAGCGTCGGCCTCGATGAGAAGCGCGCGCCACTCGTGCTTCAAGCATTCGAACTCTACTCGACTGGCAAGTACACCATCGAGCGATTGGAAGCCACCATGGCCGACATCGGCCTCACCACTCGGCGAACAGTACGGCACCCCGAGCAGCCAGTTTCTTCCAGCAAGCTCCATGCCATGCTCAAAGATCCCTACTACGTTGGCTACCTCGTCTATAAAGGTGACATCTACCCCGGACGGCACGAGCCAATTGTCGGCCAGGATCTATTCGACCAGGTGCAAGAAGTTATGAGCGCCCGCAGCGGCTCCGGTACCCGCGACCGTGTCCATAACCACTACCTCAAAGGCATGCTGTTCTGTCAAAAGTGCCATGGCCAAGGACGCGTCAGTCGCTTGATCTACGTTCAGGCAAAGGGCAGGAGCGGCACTGTTCATGAGTACTTCTTCTGCCGCTCACGCCAGGAAGGCCTGTGCGACTTGCCATACTTTCCTACCTACGTAGTTGAAGACAATGTCGTTTCTGCCTACGACATGCTTGTACTCGATCCATCATTTGAATCTGACATCCGTGGCCAGCTGACTAGAGCACTAGAAGGGGAGCAGAAAGACATCAAGTCGATGTACGCAACGCTCAATAATCGACTCAGAGACGTCGCTGCCAAAGAAGACAGGATTGTCGACCTCGCTGCCGACGGGCTGCTCCCACAGGCCAAGATTCGCGAGAAACTGTATGAAATTCGGGTACAAAAAGGGCGTATCGAAGATGATCTTGCCAACATCGAGAGCAAGATTGCCGCTGGGGGAGAGCTGCTCAGCAAGGCTCTCGATCAGGTTTCTGATCCTAAGGTTTCATACTCCATGGCTCCCGACAATGTCCGGCGGTTGCTCAACGAGACTTTCTATAGATTTTTCCGAGTAGGTGATGACGGCGAGGTCCGCGCCGAACTCAATGATCCATTCGCGGACATAATGGACGCCCACGCGGCGTTCTCCGTAACCAAAACCACGTCGACCCTGATCTCCCCAGGATCGACCTCGTCGTCCCGATTTGGGCCGGCTATGGACGTTTCTAGGGTACTTTCGCGCCAATTCCAGGACAACAAAAATGGCGCCGATTTCTCGACGCCATCTCCGTTATATTCACTGAAATCGGTCTACTCAAACCATGGTTCGAATAAAGCGACTCTGGTCGGGGTGACAGGATTTGAACCTGCGGCCTCGTCGTCCCGAACGACGCGCGCTACCAAGCTGCGCCACACCCCGATCCGCGCTCTTCCCTAACCAGTGAAGGTCTGGAAAAGCAACCTCTCAAGAATAGCGGACAGAGACCACGAATACGAAATCGAGCGGCAGGGCGGCGTCTTGGCTAGGGAAAAGCTAGGCAAAACCTTAAAGACAAGCTAGTGGAAACTGCAGAACGCACTGCCTGCTGCAGGGCCAGCTACTCCTTCGAAGTCAGGGTCAACACAACTGCCTCGGGGCGGCAGGCGAAACGGAAGGGGGCCGTGCGGGAGGTGCCGATGCCCGCGGAGACATTGACCGGCGTCGTGCGTCCTGCGGACTCCCAATCGTTGAGTCCTCTGGCACGCCAGGTGGGCAGATCGCAATTGCTGACCAGTGCTCCGTAGCCGGGTATGCAGACCTGGCCGCCGTGTGTGTGGCCGGCCAGGATCAGATCGGCGGCGTCGGCGGTGAAGTGGTCCAGTACCCGTTGGTAGGGGGCGTGCACCACGGCGACCTTCACATGCGGGGCGCTATCCTGGCCCGCTGCGCCACGGGGCCAGCCCGCATAGCGTTCCCGGTTTAGGTGCGGATCATCCACACCGCTGAAGTCGAAGCGGATCCCCTTAAGCGGGATGGACTGCGCCCGGTTGCTCAGGTTGACCCAGCCACCCAGACCGAATCCGGTGTGCAATGCGTCCGTGTCCAGGGGAATAGGATGGTGCTTTCGGCCCGTGGACAGCTTGGACGGTCCGGCAAAGTACGAGAATGGGTTTTTGAAGCTGGGCGCGAAGTAGTCATTGGAGCCGGGGACAAACACCCCAGGGAACTCCATGAGCGGGCTCAGGGCATCCAATAGCGGCGCAATCGCCTTGGGGTGGCTGAGGTTGTCGCCGGTGTTGACCACCAGGTCCGGCTGCAGCGAGGCCAGCTCACGCAGCCAACGGGTCTTCTTGTGCTGCCCGGGGGACATGTGGATGTCCGAGATGTGCAGTATCGTGAACGGCGCAGATCCGGGCGGCAAAATGGCAAGCTGCTCCTCACGAAGCTCAAACCAATTCCGTTCAATCAAAGAGCCGTACGCCACCGCACCTACACCGGCGGCAACGGCAAGCCCCGCCGCCGCTTTCACAGGAGAGAAGCGGGACGGGGCTGTTCGCATACTGGACATATGAGCGCTACTCTAGTCTTTCTTGTCTGAGTTGCCGTTATCGGGTTTAGAGTCAGCCGGCTTCGGCTCAGGCTCCGCCTTCTTGTCACTCTCTGCGGCCTTGGTTTCGGCTGGCTTGGGCTGTACCACAACTGGCGGGTTGATCATGCTGGCTGGGGGGAGGTCGAAGCCGCCCACATCGAAGTTGCCTGCAACCTGGTTCATGTAGCCCTGCCAGGCCTTGCCTGCGTAGGTTGACCCGTCAACATAGGGGATACGCTGGCCGGCAATGAGCTTGTCGTTCGTGGACTGGCCCTTTTCTTCCGGGTTGCCCACCCAGGACGCCGTAGCCAAACCCTTGGTGTAACCAACGGTCCAGGTCTGCTCGGAAGTGTTCGTGGTACCGGTCTTGGCGCCAGCCGGGTACTGCAAGGGGATGGCGTAGCCGGAGCCGCCGGGCTGCAGCACCTGCTGGAGAACCATGTTCACGCCGGCAGCCACTTCAGGCTTCACGGTCTGTTGGCAATTCGCGCCCGGAACCGGGAACTTGTCGCCCTTGGCGTTGGTGATGGACACCAGCGCAATGGGATCGCAGCGTTTTCCGCCGGACGCAAAGGTGGCGAAGGCGTTGGCCATGGTCAGCGGTGCAACCTCGCCACTGCCGAGCAGGGCGCTGATGCTGGAGACGTTGTAGGGTTTGGTGACGTCACTGCCCATGTGGATGCCGGTGGCCGTCATCATCTTCTGAATGTTGCAGATATCCAACTGGGCTGCAGTTGCCATGGTCGCAGTGTTCAGGGACAGGGAGAGCCCCTGCCGGGCCGTGAACGTGCGGTAGTAAATACCGTTGGGACCGTCGGCATTTTGCAGGTCCGGGGCAACTTGCGGGTCGGAGCTGTCGTAGAAGCCTGTAGTGGTTCCACAGCTGTTGTTCCACGGACGCGACTGGGGGTAGCGGCGCACCGAAGCATCCACCGTGTCGTTGATCCTGTGGCCGGAGTTCAGCCATTCGGCAAAGGTGAACGGCTTGATGGTTGAACCCACATCGAAGCCGCCAGAGCCGCCCAGTGTGGCACCCTTGGCGTCCAGGCGGTCAACGGCGAAGTTGTAGTCTGTCTTCCACTGGCCTTCCGGGGGAGCCAGCTTGGTGTTCTGCGCCATGGCGAGGATCTTGCCCGTGCCGGGCTGGACGGACACAATGGCCTGGCCGACCTTGTCCGGGTTGTTATCAATGGGGGCGAAGTTCGCGAACTGGGCCTGTGCGGCATCCTGCAACACCGGATCCAGTGTGGTGGTGATGGTCAGGCCGCCCTGCAGCAAGACCTTGAGGCGGTCTTCGGCAGTTTTTCCGTAGGCCGGATCATTGACAAACAAGTTGGCTACGTACTCGCAGAAGTATTCGGCACGTACAGCAGTGGTGCAACCGTTGCGGCTGGGCTGCAGCTTCAAATCAATCGGGCTGGCTACAGCGTCCGCGTGCTGCTTCGCATCGATCATGCCCTGATCCAGCATGTGGTCTAGGACCAGATTGCGACGCTTGAGGGAATTCTCGGGATTGGCAATGGGATCGTAGATCTGCGGGCTGTTGACCACACCAGCCAGCAGGGCAGACTGCTGCAGGTTCAGATCCTTGGCGTGGATACCGAAGTAGTTGTAGGCAGCTGATTCAATGCCGAAGTTGCCGTTGGCGTAGAGCACCCAGTTCAAGTAACCCTGCAGGATCTCATCCTTGGTGTACTTCTTTTCGATGGCGATGGCCAGCTTGATTTCGCGAACCTTCTCGCCAACGCCCTTGTCGGCGCCGAGCTTAATCTTGTCGTACTCCCCGTCGGCAGCGTACGTCTGGATGATGACGTTGTTCACGAACTGCTGCGTGATAGTGGAAGCACCCTGGCGGCCACCGCCCTGGGCCATCGCCGTGACAGCACGCATCAGACCGCGGGTGTCAATGCCGCCATGTTCGTAGTAGCGTGCATCTTCCACCGCAATGATGGCGTCCTTCATGAATGGCGAGATCTGATCCAGCGGCACCTCGGTGCGGTTCTGATCGTAGAAGGTTGCCAACAGGGAACCATCCGATGCCAGAATCTTGGATGACTGAGCCGGCGTGCCAACATTCATCTCGTCCGGGAGCTCGTCAAAGAGCGTGATGGAGGAGGTGGTGGTGGTGCTCGCCAGAGCCGCGGCCGGGACCATGAGCCCGGCCACCAAGACGCCACAAATAGCGCTGACTCCTAGGAAGAGAACTAATTTGCCCAGCGTTGTGGCGGTATCGAAAATGGGGTGTTTTTTTGCTGCCATTTTTCCAGTTTACCGGCAGGGGCTACGCTTTGACGTATGACCAAATGGGAGTACTCTACGATTCCGCTGATTATCCACAACACCAAAGCCATCCTGGATAGCTGGGGCGACGAAGGCTGGGAGCTGGTTCAGGTTGTTCCAGGGCCCGACGGACGCGGCTTGGTTGCTTACCTCAAGAGAGAGAAGGCATAACGGTGAATACCGCGACAAATCAAGGATTCGGACGCATTGAGGCACGCCTGGCCGAGCTGGGAATCAGCCTGCCGCCGGTGACTGCACCCGTGGCTGCCTACGTGCCGGCCCTCATCTCCGGCAACCATGTTTACACCTCCGGGCAGCTGCCTTTTATTGACGGCAAACTCCCAGCCACCGGAAAAGTTGGTGCCGAAGTTTCCGCTGAGGACGCAAAATCCATGGCCGCAACGTGCGCAATCAACGCCATTGCCGCCCTGAAAAGCGTTATTGGTGACCTTGATCGCGTCACCCGCATTGTGAAGGTCGTAGGCTTCGTGTCCTCGGATCCTTCCTTCACCGGCCAGCCCGGCGTCATCAACGGCGCCTCCGAGCTCCTGAGCGAAGTATTTGGTGAGGCAGGCGCCCACGCGCGCTCCGCCGTCGGAGTTGCAGTTTTGCCTTTGGATTCACCCGTTGAGGTTGAGCTGATTGCCGAATTCCAGTAATAATTCGGCGGGCTTTCGGCCCGCCGGCAAGCGGCTCTTCCCGCTGAACACCGGTCAACGGGAGGCCGCACAGGCTTGGCTGGATTTTGGTGGGCGCACGCCTAGCAAACCCCGTCCGGCGTCGTCGGTGGTGCTGTTGAAAGACAGCCCCGCCGGCCTCAAGACTTTTTTGACGTACCGTCCGGGCGGTTCGCCGCTGGGAACCGTTGCGTTCCCCGGGGGTGCCATTGAACCCGCGGACGACGACGTCACCGACTGGGTGGGTCCCTCACCTGCTGCGTGGGCCAAGAGCCTCGGCACCGAAGATATTGGGCTGGCCAAGCGCCACGTGGTGGCTGCCATCCGGGAAACCTTTGAAGAAACCGGGGTCCTGCTGGCCGGAGCTGACGCATCCTCCCTTGCGGAGGGCCTCAATGGGCCGGACTGGATGCGGACACGCGAAGCCATCGCCGCGCAGGAGACCACCTTTTCGGAGATGTTGGGTCGCTATGGTTTAGCCCTGCGGACGGATCTACTCAAGCCGTTGAGTCATTGGATGAGTCCTGACTTCGCCCATAGGCGCTTTGACACGCGGTACTTTGCCGCGGCGCTGCCGATCGGCCAGGACCCGGCACTGCTCACAAGCAAGGGTGTTTGGGGCCGTTGGGCCAGTGCCAGTGAAATCTTGGCGGACCGGCACAGCACCGCGTTGGGTGATGAAATTGGGCTTTCGGTCACCACGGGGCAGAGCCTTGATGAGCTGATGGTTCCTGGCGTGGAGATCATTCTGGAAAAGATTGCTGCCGCCCGCGGTTGTATCGCCTACCTGAACCACAAGAGGCCCATCAACGAATACCAGCCAGCCCTTGTGGTGGGAGCTGACGGTGAATTCAACTTAGAGGTGGCCACGGCGCCTGCATCTGAAGGTGCAGCCTGCCGGGAGCGGTAGGAACTGCACCTTTCTGGGGTTTTTGGGCGTAGCGCTCGTAGCGCTCAAAGAGCGGATTTTGCCGCTGTTGCCTGTTGATAGACATCGAGTAGCCCGGCGCTGTGCGTGCCGAAGGCCACCCGGCTGCTGCTGGACCCAACTGCCTTACTCATGGCTGCTATTTGCCTGGAATCCGCGGCGAGAGAAACCAACGTAGCAGTGAGCTGATGCGGCTGTGGGGAATCGGTCACGAGGAACCCTCCGGCTGGCAAACCTTCAGCCAGATCAGGATCACAAACCACCACCGGCAGCCCCGAAGAGACCGCTTCAAGGATCACCATGGGTTGGTTGTCAAAGTCATGGGACGTGGAAACAAAAACGTGGTGCTGTTTCATGGCCTCAAGGACGTCCTGTTGTGGGACGCCGCCGTGCATGGTGATCCGGTGGCCCACTCCGAGTCTGTGGATCAAGCGACGTGCCCGCTTGCCGGCAACGCCGTCGCCGTAAATGTTGGCAACCACAGACTCACCGGCCGCAGCGACTGCGCGGATAAAAACGTCGGGGCGCTTCTCTGGCGACACCCGTCCGCACCACATGACCCGGAGCGGCTCCTGCTCAGTCTTGCCGCGGAACTGTGGGGCGCCTACAAGGTCCAGAACAGAGTCTTCTAGCCCGTTGGAGACAACAGTCACCGGCGGCAGGACCCCTTGGTGGATGAGCTTGTTGGCGAAATGCTGTGAGGGCACAGTCACGGCGTCGGCAGCATTGGCTTGATTGACCATCAGGCGCCACATTCGCCGGGCCATGGCCGTGCTCATGTAAGGGGACCTCGGATCGGCGGGGGTGCTGGTGTGCGGCAGGTGACGTCTGTGCAGTCCGGCGAGCAGAGCTGTGGTCAGCTGAGGCAGTGGAAGCACTTTGGCCGTGTACACATCAATCCGGCCGTGCATACTTTGGACCAGAGGCAAGCCAAGATCCTGCGCAGCCCTGATCCCGGCGAGGGCCGCGAAAATCTCTGAGTGCACATGCACCACATCCACGTTTCGTGCAGCAAACTCCGCCTTGAGCAGCGCAATCGCATCCTTGGGTGGCCAAGTGAACGGGAATCCGTCGGGCCGGAAAACCTTTGAAATCGGAAGCGGAACTATTCCGACGTTGTTGTTGTCCTTGAGGAGTGGGCAAAAGATGGTGACTTGATGCCCCAACTTTTCCAGCGATTCCTTGGCCGCCTTGATGGCAGTTTGCACTCCGCCAAGCGTGGGGAGGTAGTAGTCGGTGACCATGGCGATGTGCATATTTCCACTATAGGGAATTGCGCGGTGGCGGCGGTGCGTCGGGGCCGCTTGGTGGCCGAAGTCCTACCATGGGTTCATGACGACTGACTTCCCAGCGCCCCCACCATCGGTTCTGATTACAGGGGCTACCGGGTTCCTCGGCGGGTACGTGGTCAGTGAATTTTTGGCTCACGGATACACCGTGGTGGCGCATGGGCGTAACCCAGAGGCCTTGCAGCGGCTGCAGGAATTGGGTGCCACCCCCGTCTCTGGAGACTTGGCTCAACTTGGGCGCTTAGAGCACCCCGTGGACTTGGTAGTGCACGCAGCCGCTTTGTCCAACCCGTGGGGAAAATGGGAAGACTTCGAAGAAAGCAATGTTGCCGGAACCGGCCACGTGATCGACTTCGTCGAACGAAATGGTGTGCCCCGGATCGTGTTTGTTTCCTCACCGAGCATCTATGCCGACAAAGGGGACAGACTGAACATCAAAGAGAGCCACCCGCCACGGCACAAACCTTTGAGCTCCTACATCCGCTCTAAGATCGTTGCCGAAGCTCTCTTGCTCGAGGCCCACAAGGCAGGGCGAGTTCCGGAACTGCTGACCATCAGACCGCGGGGGCTCATCGGTGCCGGTGACACCAGCGTGGCACCGCGGCTGCTGCAGGCCTATCGCAAGATCGGGGTTCCGCTCTTTCGTGGTGGCGAAAATTTGGTGGACCTGACGGCCGTGGAAAACGTGGCGCTGGCCCTGAGGCTGGCAGCCGCAGCACCCCACGCCAACGGTCAGGTCTACAACATCACCAACGGGCAGCCGCGCCCCTTTGCGGAGCTATTGGAAATCCTCTTCAAGGACCTCGGCCTGCCGCCGCGGTACCTCAAGGCCAACGCCACGGTCCTTTACGGGCTGGGAGCATTGCTGGAACGTCTCTGCCATGTGCTGCCGGGAAATCCAGAGCCGCCACTGAGCAGGTACATGATTACCACCATCGCCTATTCACAGACCCTGGACATTTCACGAGCTCGGACCGAGCTGGGTTATGAACCCACAGTAGACATTGAACAAGCGCTCGCAGCCTTTGCGGCCACGTATTCTGTTGACCATGCCTAAATTGACCATGCCTAAAGGGGAACTGCGTTACTACGCCTGCGGATACACCACGCATCAAATGAAAGCGCTGATGCATGGTCAGTCGCGTCAACGTCGGGTCTTTCCCGCCGGAGTTTTTCTGTACTGCCACCCAGACGGGCAAAAGGTTCTTTTTGACACCGGCTACGGACCAGCCACATGGCGTGCCGGCGGTGCCGGGTTCCTGTATAGCTTGTTACTACCGCCTAAGATCCGACCGGAACAGGGCATTGCCGCGCAGCTCCTAGCCGATGGGATCCCTGCGGAATCCATCGACTTTGTGGTGCTATCCCATCTGCACCCCGACCATCTTGGCGGTGTGCGCTACTTTCCCGAATCCACCTTTGTGCTCAGCATTGCCATGCTGGAAACGCTGGCCAAAGCGCACTTGAAGGAAGGTTTCCTGCCGCGGTTGCTGCCTGGCTGGTTTCCGACGGCCAAGAAACTGGTGGTGGATCCGGGCCAAGGAGAAGTGGACCTGCTTGGTGACGGTAGCTACCGGCTGGTGGACCTGCCAGGTCACGCCAAAGGACACATGGGTGCGTTGGTGGAAGAGCAGGCGTTGCTGGCCGGCGACGCCTCGTGGGGCGAGGACCTGATGGGTGAGGTTGAGAAAATCAAAGCATTGCCCCGCTCCATCAATCACCTCTGGAGCGACTACTCACAAACCATTACGCAACTGCAGCAATGGCAGAGACAAGGCGTCAAGCTCTATTTCAGCCACGACCACCAAGACCGCAAAGAATTGCTGAGCTAGGCCACACCCGCTCCCCATTCCGAGACCCTCGGCGGGGTGCCTTGGTCAAAGCGAGAGGCTCAGTGGATACTTGAAAAACTTATCGAAAGGGATGCCTGATGCCTCCAATCCGCAATTGTCGAATAGCCGGTTACGGCAGCTACCTGCCCGACAATGTGGTGAAGTTTGGCACGCAAACCAGATACCGAGTCTCAGACGACGAGAGTCAACTGGACATGCTCACGACCGCCGCCAAACAGGCGCTGGACCGGGCCGGGATCAAAGCTGAAGAGTTGCAGTGCATCATCGGTGCCAGTGCCGCCGGCGTCCAGCCGATCCCGTGTACTGCGGCATTGGTGCTGGAACAGATTGCCCCGTTTGGTGTGGCTGCGGCGTTCGATGTGAATTCCACCTGCACCTCCATGATCACGGCACTGGACATTGCTTCTCGCTACATTGCCGACGGCACCTACGAATCCGTGCTCATCACTGCCGGGGATGTTGGGTCACGTTTCCTCAACCCGGAGCAGCAGGAAAGTTTCTCCCTCTTTTCCGATGCTGCCGTGGCATTTGTCCTGACAACCACCTCCGATCCAGTGCAGGGCGTGGTGGCCAGCAAGCAGCGTACCTGGGCAGCCTACGCTCACGACACCGAGATTCGTGGCGGGCTGAGCCGTTCCCCCGCACAAAAGTACGCCGCGGCAGACCCTGCCGACTACTTGTTTGATATGAACGGCAGATCTGCGCTGCGCAATATGATGACCGTCCTGCCGGAATTCCTTGGTGACTTCCTCACAGACACGCAACTGAGCTTGGAAGATATGTCGCTGGTCATCCCGCACCAAGCCAGCCCCGCCATCACGGTAGCTCTGCGCCGCATTGGCATTCCGCGGGAACAGTACATCGACTGGGTTGCGGACGTTGGGAATATGGTTTCAGCGTCAGTGGGTTATGTGCTGGTCAAGATGTTGGAACAGGAGCGGCTGCGTCAAGGCGATACGGTGCTGCTGTTCGGCACAGCTGCCGGGCTGACAGCCAACGCCTTGGTCCTGCGGCTCTAGAGCCTCTGGCAGCTTCGCCTAATTCCAGCGGGTTTCGCTTAAAGTACGACGGCGGGAGGTCACCTTTATCAAAAAGGTGACCTCCCCGTTCGCTGCCTCCCACTGCTCGCAAGCTCGCAGCGGGTCCCTCGGCAGCTCTCTTACCCCGCGAGGGTGAAGGTTAGCGTGAACGCTGGCGCAGGCGGTTGACGTCCAAGATGACCACTGCACGGGCTTCTAGGCGGAGCCAGCCACGCTGGACGAACTCGGCCAAAGCCTTGTTGACGGTTTCGCGTGAAGCGCCCACCAGCTGGGCCAGTTCTTCCTGCGTGAGCTCGTGAGCTACGAGAATACCGTCGGTGGCGGGGCGGCCAAAGCGGTCCGCCAGGTCAAGGATGGCCTTGGCCACGCGGCCGGGGACATCCGAGAAGACCAGATCGGAGAGGTTGTCGTTGGTGCGGCGCAGGCGACGAGCCAAGGCCTGCAGCAGCTGCATGGACACCTCGGGACGGTTGCGCAGCAAGGCGTTGAGCGATTCGTTCTTCAGGCCGGCCAGGCGAGTCTCAGAGACTGCGGTGGCCGTGGTGCTACGGGGAGCCGGATCAAAGAGGGCCATTTCTCCGAAGAGTTCGCCCGGACCGAGGATGGCAACGAGTGACTCGCGGCCGTCGGCAGAGGTGCGTCCCAACTTCACCTTGCCGGAAACGATGAAGTAGAGCTGGTCGCCCTGATCGCCTTCGCGGAATACCGAAGCTCCGCGAGAAAGATCAACCTCTGCCAGTTCGTCGGTTAAAAGGCGGAACGCCTCGTCGTCGAGCGTGGCAAAAAGTGGTGCCCGGCGCAATACCTCGATGTCCATGAAATCTCCTAATGTTAAGTAGCGCAAAAAAGTTATGACCTGTTATTGATTCTTTCAGATGTTTTCCCATTTTGTGACCAATTTGGCATTGGTGGCGTTCATTGTCAGCATATTGGCAGGCTCTAGAGGCAAAAAGCCCAGCAGAATCACTGTTTTCGACGGTAATATGTGCCTTTGGGCATGTCAGATGTCCGGAACCGACCTTCCGCATCCGCGCCGCCCTCTTGCAGTGCTGGTGCTGGACGGACCGGCAATGATGAGGAGCGCACAACACAGTGTTTGGTTTTTCCTGGCTTGATGCGTTATTGATCTTATGGCTGCTGTGGCAGCTGATCTATGGGCTCAAAGCTGGACTAGTCGCGAGTCTGGGCGGCCTTGCCGGTTTTATTGCCGGAGCGTTTGGCGCATTCTTTGCGGCCCCTTTTATTAGCCAATATGCACCGAGTCCCGGCTGGCGCACGGCCATGGTTATTGGGGCCACCATTGTGTTGATTGCGTTGGGGCACGCCCTGGGCATGAAGATCGGCAAGGCCATTGGTCGCGGCGTGAGATCTGAATCCATCCGTGCCGTGAACCGTCTTCTGGGCGGAGCGTTGAACGTGGTGGTCGGTGCGCTGGTCATTTCCATCCTCGCCTTTGGCGTGGGGAACTTGGGCATCCCGCTGGTTTCTGCGCAGTTGGGTAAGTCGCAGGTCATTTCCCGCATTGAGTTGTGGACACCGAATCCGGTCAAGTCAGCCGTGGCCCAGGTACGCTCCTTAGTGCTGGAAGAAGGCATCCCCGCACTGCTCAACCCCACAGGGCCCAACGTGGAGGTGGCCGCACCGAACGCCGACACGAACACCTCAGCGTGGAACGCTGCGGCTCAATCCGTCATGAAGATTTCCGGCACCGCCTTCCAATGCGGCCAAAACCAGACCGGCACAGGCTTTGTGGTCTCGCCCGGACGCGTGGTCACCAATGCCCACGTCGTGGCCGGCGTGACGATGCCCATGGTGCAGACCCAGACCCAGGGCGCCTTGCCCGCCCGAGTGGTGTACTTCGACCCCATCGCAGACCTGGCCGTGCTCGCCGTCGACTCCCTCGACGCAGCGCCCCTGCCCTCGGCTGGCACACTGCCTGGCAATACGGATGCGGCATTTGCCGGTTATCCGCTGGGTGGGCCCTTGCAGATCCGTCCGGCAACGGTCCTGTCCTCGGGACCCATGCTGGTTCCGGACATTACCGGTGGTGAGAAATCCGCTCTTGATGTGTACCAGCTGGCTGGAAATGTTCAGTCGGGCAACTCCGGTGGGCCGCTCCTGGACCAGGATGGCCAGGTGGTGGGAGTGGTTTTCGCCAAGGCCACCTCCACCGACAACATTGGCTTCGCGCTGACCATGGAAGAGGCCGGGCCCGTGATCGCCGCCGCGCCCACTCTCAGCAACGCCGTGGGGGCAGGTTCCTGCAAGGTTGGCTAACGACCTGTCATTGAGTTCCAGGGTTGCTGGTTTCTAGGCGAGTGTCTTCGCGAAGTAGCTCACGGCCAACTCGTAGCCGTGCACGCCGGCGCCCACAATGACTGCGTTGCACACGGCCGACAAGTAGGAATGGTGCCGGAATTCCTCACGCTTGTGAACATTGGAAATGTGCACCTCCACCGTGGGAAGTTCGACGCCGGCAATCGCGTCCCGCAGCGCCACCGAGGTGTGCGTGTACGCGCCTGCGTTGATGATGATGCCCACCGCCGTGCCGCGCGCCGCATGGATCGCATCCAACAAAGCGCCCTCGTGGTTGGACTGCAGGCAGGTAGTGCTGAACCCCGCGGCCTTGGCCGCCGCCGTGGTGAGCTGTTCGACGTCGGCCAGGGTACTTGCGCCGTAAATCTCTGGCTCGCGGGTCCCCAACAGGTTCAGATTGGGGCCGTTGAGGATCAGCAAGGTGCCGCGGTCCGCAGCGTGGGAGGAAGTCATAGGTTAATAATGCCCTTAAATGATGCTGTCCGGGTCTCGATGGGCTCGACCACCGTTGGTCGAGCCCATCGAGACCCGGGCGTAGCTTCTGAGGGTTACGCCTTGAGGGACTCGGCAATCTGGTTCATGACAGTGTTGTCAGCCAGTGTCGAGGCATCGCCCACGGCGCGGCCCTCGGCCACATCCTTGAGCAGGCGGCGCATGATCTTGCCGGAACGGGTCTTGGGCAGCTCCGGCACCACCAAGATGGTCTTGGGCTTGGCGATGGGACCAATTTCCTTGCCAACGTGGTTGCGCAGCGTGGTGACGATATCGGCATCTTCCACGGCGGAACCGCGTAGGATCACGAACGCCACTACGGCCTGGCCCGTGGTTTCATCTGCAGCGCCAACCACGGCGGCCTCGGCAACCGAGGGGTGGCTGACCAACGCGGATTCAATTTCCGTGGTGGAGAGGCGGTGGCCGGAAACGTTCATGACGTCATCAACGCGTCCCAGCAACCAGATATCGCCGTCGTCATCCCACTTGGCGCCGTCGCCGGCGAAGTACATGTCATCAAAGCGGGACCAGTAGGTGTCCTTGTAGCGTTCGTTATCGCCCCAGATGCCACGCAGCATGGCAGGCCACGGCTCCCGGATGACCAGGTAGCCGCCATGGCCGTGCGGCACCGAGGCGCCGAGTTCGTCCACCACATCTACGGCGATACCGGGCATAGGAACCTGAGCCGAGCCGGGTTTGGTGTTGGTGACACCGGGCAGCGGTGCCACCATGATCGCACCGGTTTCGGTCTGCCACCATGTGTCGACGATGGGTGCATTGTTCCCGCCAATGACGCGGCGATACCACATCCATGCCTCGGGGTTGATAGGTTCGCCCACCGAGCCGAGCAAACGAATCGAGGAGAGGTCGTACTTGTTGGGGATTTCCTCGCCCCACTTCATAAACGTACGGATCGCTGTGGGGGCCGTGTACAGGATCGAGACCTTGTACTTCTCAACGATCTCCCAGAAGCGGCCCTGGTGGGGGGAATCCGGGGTGCCCTCGTACATGACCTGAGTGGCACCATTGATGAGCGGCGCATAGGTGACGTAGGAATGGCCGGTGACCCATCCGACGTCGGCCGTGCACCAGAAAACATCCGTTTCCGGGTGCAGGTCAAACACGGCGCGGTGCGTGTACGCGGTCTGGGTGAGGTAGCCGCCGGTGGTGTGCAAAATGCCCTTGGGCTTGCCCGTGGTGCCGGAGGTGTAGAGGATAAACAGCGGGTGCTCGGCGGCGTGGCCCACGGCGGTGTGCTCGGTGGAGGCGGTGCCCACGGTGTCGTCCCACCAGACGTCGCGGCCCTCGACCCAGTTGACATCCTGGCTATTACGCTTCACGACCACCACGTGCTGGACCGTGTGCCCGGGCGCGGTGAGAGCTTCGTCAACGGCCGGCTTGAGGGAGCTGGGCTTGCCGCGGCGGTAGGTGCCGTCAGCGGTGATGACCAGCTTGGCTTCGGCGTCGTCAATGCGGCTGCGCAGGGCGTCTGCGGAGAACCCGCCGAAAACTACTGAGTGGATGGCGCCGATGCGGGCGCAGGCCAGCAGCGTGATGACGGCTTCGGGAATCATGGGCAGGTAGACCGCGACGCGATCGCCCTTGACCAGACCCAGGTTTTCAAAGGCGTTGGCGGCCTTCTTGACCTCTTCGGTCAGTTGCGCGTATGTGTAGGTGCGGGTGTCGCCGGGCTCGCCCTCAAAGTAAATGGCAACCCGGTCGCCGTTGCCAGCCTCGACGTGGCGATCCAGCGCGTTGTAGGCGGCATTGATTTCGCCGTCTTCGAACCAGGTAGCGAAGGGAGGGTTGGTCCAGTCCAGGGTCTTGGTGAAGGGCTTGGACCAGGTCAGGAGCTCGCGGGCCTGCTCGCCCCAGAAGGCCGGGCGGTCACTTTCGGCTTTGGCATACTCGTCGCCGTGAACAATCGCGTTAGCGGCAAATTCCACACTCGGCGCGAAGTGGCGGCTTTCCGTGAGCAGGTTTTCCAGTGCGTCTCCGGACTGGTCGCTTGCTGCGGTTGTGACCTCAGACATCTAATATCCCTTCATTCCTGCTTAGCTAATAACCTGCAAAAATCCATTCAGCGGCGATGTTCAGGCGGCATGAGGCCGCCTCCCCGTTGAGGAAGCAAATTTCCGGTGGCTGGTTGCTAAGGACAACGTTTCTTTCCTTCTTTAACTGTATCGCGTCTCACAGCTCGGGGTGTTCGCCGTCACAGTCGAATGGGGTCAACGGGGTGGTTTCTGCGCTCAACAGCATATTGTCGGTCTCAGACGATGGGTAGTTCTCCCCATTTCTGCCCTATTTCACCCGAATTTGGCGTATTTGCACCGTATTTGAGCTGTGGCTCGCTAGTGTTGCCCCGGCCCGTTAACTAGGCTGGGAGCAAACGTGACATTTGAGGAGCAAGACCATGAATGAACAAAGTAGTCCTTCAGCGGGAACGGCAGCGGGAACTGGAGCAGCTCCGGCGGCAGGAACCGCGGCGACAGGATCCACCAAAACTGCTAGCAAGGGTGCAACGGCAGCTAAAGCTGCTGTGGGACCTTTGACCCTTCGGGACCTGATAGTTCTGGGTTCGGTAGCGATCATCTTTGTGGCATCCGTGGTGCCGATCGTCAAAACCATTGTGGGGAACGCGAACCTGTGGACGACCGCCGGGCTGTTTTTCATTGGCATCGGGGTGATCTTGCCCCTGATTGTGGGTGGCCTGTTCTTGGCCCGCCGTATGAACCCGGCCGCTAAGGTCCGGATCGGCTCACTCTCCGTTGACCAGTTCTCCTCAGTAGTGGCCTCCTTCGCAACCTTTTTCTTCTTCTCGGCAACGGTGACCAACTTCAGCATCGCCTACCTGATTGGCCTGATCGGCTCCCTGTTCCTGCTGGTGTCCACAGTCTGTGCTCAGTGGATCCCCGTTTTTGCTGCAGACTTCAGCGGCCGCACTGACGTTCCCGCCCATGTTGCCGCGCGCGACGCAGTTCCTGCCGTCAAGCGTCCGGCTGCACCTAAGCCTGTGGTCACCCAGTCAGGTGCCGGCCAGCAAGGCCCGGGCCAGCAGTTTGGTCAGCAGCAGTTTGGCCAGGGTGCCCCCTCTCAGGGTGGGCCCACCCAGTACGTTCCCGGTCAGCAGGGCGCTGGTGCTCAGCAGAGTGCTCAGCAGGGTGGCTGGAACGCGGCTCCGGCGGCTACTCACACCTCAGCCGGCCAGATCTTCACACCCGCCAAGGAAAACTCAGCTGGTGCTGGTGCTGGTGCTGCCGTTGCAGGCGCCGTAGCCGCAGCAAACCCGGCCGCTTCCGCTGCCGCAACATCGGGTGCCGCGACCTCGGCTGCAGCAACCTCCGGACACAGCTCCACACAGAACCCCGCAACAGATCGTAGCGCTCCGGCAGCCAACACCGCCGCGCAGACCTCGGTGGACGCGCCAGCACTTGCCCACGGTGAGAACGGGCCGTCTAAGGACGCCGCCGCAACCACCTTGAACCCGCAGGTGCCCGAAGCTGCCAAGCCTGAAGCGGCTAAGCCCGAAACTGCTGTTGAGAGCCCCGTTGCACCGGCAGCTGCGCGCGAAAGCATCACAGCTACCGTCAACCCGGTTACGAAGCCGGTTGTTGCCGAACCTTTCTGGTTTGCCGTCGACCGCCCGCAGAACGTGATTGATGAAAAGACGCGCCAATTCGCGTTCAAGCTGGCTCCCGGCGCATGGATTCTGGCCTTGGAAGACCGTGGTAACAGCTTTTTGGTGCAGGACAGCCACGGCAAGACCGGCTTGTTGCTCGACCTTGTCGGTATCGAGCGGGCTTCCGACAGCCAGTAGCTCGCAACCATGGCGGCTCAGGAAACGGCGCTCGGACTCAAACGGCGGGCCCGCAAAATCAACCGGGAGCTGGCGGAGCTGTACCCGTACGCTCATGCGGAGCTTGATTTTCGCAATCCGTTTGAGTTACTGGTGGCCACTGTGCTTTCGGCGCAGACCACTGACATTCGTGTCAATGCCGTAACCCCTGAGCTCTTCGCCCGCTTCCCGACCCCTTTGGTGATGGCTCAGGCGCTCAGCGTGGAGCTAGAGGAGCTGATCAGGCCCACCGGTTTCTTCCGGGCCAAGGCAGCAAATCTTTTGGCCTTGGCCACGCGCATCGTCGATGAGTACGACGGCGTGATCCCCGGCTCCCTTGAAGCACTCGTTACGCTCCCGGGAGTCGGGCGAAAAACTGCGAATGTTGTGCTGGGCAATGCGTTTGGTGTTCCCGGAATCACGGTGGACACGCACTTCATTCGTTTGGCGCGCAGATTCGGCTGGACCGAGTCCACTGACCCCGTCCGGATTGAATCCGATGTGGCTGCATTGTTTGAGCGCAAGGACTGGACGATGCTGTCCCATCGGGTGGTTTTTCACGGACGGCGCATCTGTCACGCGCGTAAACCCGCATGTGGGGCCTGCCCCATCGCCCACCTGTGCCCGGCCTACGGGGACGGGGAAGTGGACCCTGTGAAGGCTGCAAAACTGCTCAAATACGAACTGGCTCCGGGACAAGAAGAATTGCTGGCCCGCATGATGGCTAATGTGGAAAAGGCCGCTCAGTACCGGCAAGAGTCGCAACTGGCGGCGCGGAGCAAAAGTGTCGCCGTGGGCGCGGCCCAGAACGAGCAGAACCAGCAGTGAGTGCCCACGCAGACTTGGCTACGCTGGCAGGAAAAGCTGCTGCCACGGCAGCCCTGCCGGAAGTCGAGAAGCTGGGTAGAGCCTCCCTGTGGAACACGCCCATAGACGCCGCCGGAACCCGTCCTGCCGCAGTGCTGCTGCTCTTTGGTGCCTTGGACGATGTTCTGGCCGCCTCAGAAAATCCCTTGGTCTCGGCAGATCTTGACGTACTGCTGGTGGAACGCGCAGCTACCTTGAATGATCACCCGGGCCAGGTGGCGTTCCCCGGCGGGGGAGTGGACCCGGAGGATGCATCTGTCACGGCGGCCGCCTTGCGCGAGGCCGAGGAAGAAACCGGTCTTGATCCCTCGGGTGTTGAAGTTTTGGGAGTGCTTCCCGAGGTCCACTTATCTGTCAGTAACTTCATGGTGACGCCCGTGGTGGGCTGGTGGGCGCGGCAAACGCCAGTTGATGTTGTTGACTACGGCGAATCAGCTCAGGTATTCCGGGTACCGGTTCGCGACCTGCTGGATCCGGTCAATCGCTTCACCGCAGTACTGGAACGTCAGGGATTCACGTACCGTGGACCGGCCTTCATGGTCAACGGTGTGGTGGTGTGGGGCTTCACAGCCGGCATCCTGAACTATGTATTCCACGAGCTTGGCTGGTCCGTTCCATGGGACGAAAAACGAGAGCTACCGGCGCCGATCTGACCGCCACAGTTGACCCAAAAAAGCTCGCTATTTCGCGTCAGCGTAGCACTGGACCACACTGACATTCACCGGAAATGACAGTGGTATCGGGCCAAAGAGCAGGTCTGTCGCGGCCTGTGAGGAGTCATGGAGAATTGTTCTGACGTCCTCCACCAAATCCACGGGGCAGTGCACAACCACTTCGTCGTGCAGGAACGCCACCAACTGCGGGCCGCCTGAAACTAGGGTGCCCCCAGCGGCAGCTGAGCTAGCTGCGAGAGTGTGGAGCCGGCGTCGTAAATCAGCCAACCAGCAACAAGCCCACTCTGCGGCGGTCCCTTGCACCACAAAGTTGCGCGTGAACCGACCGCGAGAACGGGCTGCGGACTCGGCACGGCGCTGTTCCTGGGCCGAGGTGCTTTGTTGGCCTGCCTGCCAATCGACGGAGGTGGGCGGGGTGCTGCGACCCAGATGAGTGGTGACCGTCTCGCCGCGCTCACCGGCCCGGGCAGCCTGCTCCACATAATCAAGTGCACGCGGATACATCCGCGCCAGCTGGGGGACCAGTCGCCCGGATTCGCCCGTAGTGGCACCGTAGATGGCGCCCAGCAAAGCAATCTTGGCCATGCTGCGATCGCCGCCAAAACCTTGGGCAGCGATGCCCGCGTAGAGGTCCTTATTGTGTCCTGCCGAGTCCTGCCCGGCAGCAGCCATGGCACTGTCTTGGGACAGGGCCGCCAACACGCGGGGTTCTAATTGGGCCGCGTCCGCAACGAGGAAGGTGTAGCCAGGATCGGCCACGGCGGCGCCCCTGATCTGTCCTGGGATCTGCATGGCGCCACCCCCTCGTGAGGCCCAACGTCCGGAGACCACACCGCCCACCACATATTCGGAATGGAAGCGGCCGTCGTGAACCCACTGTTGCAGCCAGTTCCAGCCGTTGGTGGTGAAAAGCCGGCTGAGCTTCCGGTAGGCGAGCAGGGGTTCAATAGCGGGGTGCTTAAATTCTTGCAGTTCCCAGCTTCGGGTCGATTTGGCTTCGATCCCGGCCCGATGCAGGGCACGCATCAGATCTTGCGGTGAGTCGGGATTCAAAGACGGGGCGTTCAGGGTGGTCCGCAGGACTCCGGCCAAAGCTTCCAGCTTGTCGGGGCGAGCGTAGCCAACGGGTTCCGGGCCGAGTACCTCATGAAGCAGCCTCCTGTGTAGATCTTCTCGCCAAGGGATACCTTCATGATGCATCTCCGCCGCCACCAGCGCACCTGCTGATTCTGCACTGAGCAAGAGTGTGAGTCTGGCGGGGTGTGTGGAGGAATGAATGGCAGATTTTTGGGCGCCAAGTTCCTTCGCAACGGCTGCCAAGTCCCAGTTCCTGCTCCCCGTCCCGGCTGCAGGGGCATCAAACAAGCTGTCCTGGCCAGCGGCATTACCTGCCACGAAAGCGCTTTGCCTCGGAGCTTCATTTTCAGGAGGGACGGCAGTGGCCTGCTGGGAATAGCTGGTGGTCGCAGTAAATTCCGAGTGCAGCAGGATGTTTTGGCACAGGGCCAGATCGTGGCACCGTTCCAGACGCACATTGGCAGCAAGGAGCTCTGGGTACCAATGGGTAGCCCGGTCCCACACCCAGCGCGGATGGTGGGCCTGCTCCATTGCGTGCACAGCGGCGGCCAAGTCGGTGCGTGTGAGCGTTTGGACGGGTCCGGCGGCTGTGCCGTCGTCGTGCCTGAGCTGGAGCACAACGGCAGAATCGTGGGGACTCACAGCCAGCAATGCGTACATAGCTTCTATTCTCCACTGGCTGGGGTGTTAATTCCTCCACAGGCTGCCTTGCTCGGAGCGTCGTCCACTTTTACCGGGGCGGGTCTTTATCCGATAACCCAGTGAGCGGAGAGTGTGCCTATGAGACGACGTCAAGGGCCGGCAGCCAGCCATGTTTTTGACCCGGTGCAGAAGCCGTGGCTACCGCGCCGGGACACCACCGTGTTGCTGCTATCTAGTTCCTCGCACTTGCAAGGCGAGGTGGGACGCGTTGCTGCCGCGGCCGCCGTCGAACTGGTCATTGGAGAGGACCTAGAACATGACGCCGGCGCACAGGGGGACATTGCGGCGGTGCTGGTTGATGCGGCGCCAGGTGCCGCAACGGCGGGGTGGAGCGGGCCCGTGATTGTGGTGGGATTTGCTGCCGATGCTGCCCGAATGTGGTTGCAGGCGGCACGTTTGGAGGCCGACCGGGTGGCTGTTTTACCGGACTCGGCCCATTGGCTAGCCGACTATCTGGCCTGCCTGCAAAACCCGGCCTCACGTGCGGGGGTTTTGGGTGTTGTGGGCGGGTGTGGTGGATCCGGCGCCTCAACGTTGTCCTTGTTGGTGGCGGCGGAGGCTGCTGCGAGGGGGACGCGGACCTTGCTGGTGGATGGGGACCGGTGGGGCGGCGGACTAGGGACCATGCTGACAGCGCAGGGTGTGCCCGGCTTGCACTGGCCGGAATTGCTTCAGGTGTCAGGATCCATCAACCCAGGTCAACTGGCGGCGGCCTTGCCCCAAGTGGGCCCTTTAGCACTGCTGTCGTGGGAACCGGGACGGGCAGCGGAGGGAGAAGACGGCGTCGGCGGACGGGGTGTGACGGCTGCTAGTCCAGGAGAGTCTCCTGGCGGGTTTCGTCCCAAACAGGCGGGGCAGTTTGAGCAGCCGGTGTACGAGCAATCCCACACGCACGACGCCGTCAAGGAAGTCATGCGTGCGGCCCAAGGCGCTTACGGTCTGGTGGTGGTGGATCTGGGCAGGACGCCGGAAGCCCTAGAAACTTTCGGCTCTCATTGCCATGGTGTGGTGATGGTTGTCCCGAGCCGGTTTCGTGCCGTGGCGGCAGCCCTGCAGCTGGGAGCGGCGCTGCCAACCTTGCCGGTAGCCGCCGTCGTTCGTGGCCCTGTGGCGGAGGGTAGCGATGCGGAAATGGTGGCAACGGCTGCGGGGCTGCCCCTGGTGGGGGAATTGCCCAAGCTGCGCGGTTTGGAACAGGCTTTTGCGGCTCAGCGCCTTCCGGAGCTACTGCGGAGAAGACGCGTGCGTTCGCTACTGGCCGGGGTCCTTGAATGGATGGCAGGGGACACCGTGGTGCCGCAGCGAATCCGATCCGGAGTCAGACCATGACGCCGCGGGGCGCCCGGGGAAAACATGCCCCACCCACGTGGGCTGGGCTTGGTTCCGCTGACGGGATCAAGGGGGCGGACGCCGGTGGACCGAGGTACACCGGATCGGAGCCGGTAGAGAATGCACTGCACAATGAAAGCTTGGTGGACGCCGAGCATTTGGACACCGAGCTGTTGGACACAGTCCGCCGGGCGGTGCTGGCGCAGGCTGGGCCGGTCACCGATCTTCAGGTGGCTAGCGCGGTGCGTGACAGCGGGCGGTTGCTGGGTGCGGCTGGGTCGTTGGTAGCCATGGACCGGATCACGGCGGAGCTCAATGGTCTGGGTCCGCTGCAAGGTCTCGCCGCTGATCTCGCCGTGACAGACATCTTTGTCAATGCCCCCGATTCCGTGTGGGTGGATCGTGGTGCTGGTCCGGAACGGGTGGCTGTGACGTTCAGTAACGAAGGGCAGCTGCGCGCACTGGCCGTGCGGCTCATAGCAAGCGGTGGTCGCCGGCTTGATGACAGTAGCCCCTGCGTCGATGTCAAAATTTCCGGAGGTTACCGCGTGCATGCTGTGCTGCCACCCATCTCGTCTGCGGGAACGTTGTTGTCTATTCGAACTCAGCAGAAGGACCCGTTGACCCTGACTCATATGGTGGCTTCGGGTGCGCTGTCTCAAGCGATGGCTGAGCTGTTGGTGAAGGTGATGGAGCGGCGCCTAAATTTTCTCATCAGCGGCGCCACGGGGGCTGGTAAAACCACGTTGTTGTCGGCTCTTTTGGGGATGTGCGATCCATCTGAGCGACTCGTTCTCATCGAAGATGCAGCAGAGTTGGAGCCGCCGCACCCGCATGTGGTCACGCTGGAAGCCCGCCATGAAAACTCTGAAGGTGCCGGTGCTGTGGACTTGGCAGAACTGGTGCGTCAAGCACTGCGAATGAACCCTGGGCGGCTCATTGTGGGGGAGTGCCGTGGGCGGGAAGTTCGGGAACTACTCATGGCATTGAACACGGGCCACAGCGGCGGTGGCGGAACCATCCACGCCAATGGTGCCCAGGATGTCCCGGCACGGCTCGCAGCTTTGGGTGCGCTCGCAGGCATGAGCCAGGAAGCTGTGTTCCTGCAGGGGGCCAGCGCTCTCGATGCTGTGATCCATATTGAACGCCAACACGCCCGCCGCGTGGTGTCTGAGATTGCCATGGTGGAATTGCGCCATGGCAGGCTGGAGGTGGTCCCTGCTGTTTCGCTGGTGGCGGCCATCCCTGGAGTTGTTCGTGAATCAGCCGCGGTTAGGCTGCTCCACGGACCAGCCTGGCCTGCTCTTGCTGACAGCTTGGGACTGGAAACCGGTGGCCAGCCAGAGGGATCTGGAGGACGGATCTCGTCTGAAGCATTGGCTGACTCTCTTGCTAATCCAAGGCTACGTCTAGCTCCCGAAGTGGGGGAAAGATGAGCGGCGCGGTGCTCCTCTTCGCGGTCTCCGCGGTGGCTGCCTGGCTGCTTTTAACTGGCATGACGGCTGTGCAGCACGCGCCTAGGCGCGGGCCCTTGCCGCCTCGTGGTGCAACCTCGCACAGTCGCAGGGAAACGGAAGCAGAGTCCCTTCCGCGTGTGGTCCGTCAATTGGCGGCGCTGCTGGCTGCCGGCCGGACAGGACCGGAGCTGTGGGGTGTGTTGGCCCATGTAATAGCGGGTGAACTGCACACCACCAGGACGGCCCGCCGATGGTTCGTGGCCGGGAAAGCGGAGGCCGAGGACGCGGGGAATACCGCGACGGTGACCTTGTTGCTGGGGGTGCAGCGCGCCAGCGTTCTGGGACTATCGAGCGCGGCGGCTATCCGTAACGCCTGCGCTCCTGACATTTCCAAAGAACGACGGCGATTCCCCGGGCTGAGTGCCGGGCAACGCCAGATGTGGTTGGAAATTGCCGCGTGCCTTGAAGTCTGCGAAGCCAGCGGTGCACCCGTGGGGGCAGTGCTGAACAGGTTGGCCGCCACTATGGAAGCGGACTTTGATGCGGCGGCCTTGCGCGAAACGGCCTTGGCGGGTCCTCGGGCCACAGTGCGTCTGCTGGGCTGGCTGCCGTTTATTGGGCTGGGTCTGGGTATGGCCATGGGAGTGGATCCGCTGGCTGTTCTGTTTGGATCGCCTGTGGGTTGGACCGTGCTGGCAGCCGGGATTGCCTTTACCGTGGCCGGCAGGATGTGGTCGGCGGCCTTGATTGCTCAGGCTGCCCGGCCCGCGGGCGGTCTTGCTCAGCGAGGGAACAGTATCAGGGGTCGGGTAAACGTGACCGGGCAGAAATCTAGGAGATAACTATGGGCGCAGCCACGGTCTTCATCCTTGCAGGGGCAGCCATGCTGGTTCTTTCGCTGACATGGGGTGTGGGCCTAGCCGCGAAGCCTCTCAAATCTGCTGTGGCGGCACGGAGTGGCGGTGGAAACAACGTTGGCGGGGCCGACTCCCGGCCAGTGCCGGGGGACCCCACTGGAAACAGCAACTCCGGAGTGGGGAAGGTGCCACTGCTGCTGGACCTGCTCGGAACTGCACTGGAATCGGGGCTGACCATCCAAAACGGGTTGCAGGTGGTGGCCGAAGTCTCCGGCAGTGGCATCCGCGAGGCTCTGCTGAGGGTGGCGGCTGGGTTAGAAATCGGGGCTTCCTGGCACGACGCGTGGGAGGGAAATACGGGCAGCAGTGAGTTGGCCCAGCTTCATGCGGCCTTGAGCTTTGGCGCCTTGACGGGAGCCTGTGCGGCACCGCTGCTCTACGCCGAGGCAGCTCATCTTCGTAAAGCTGGTGGCCGGCAGGCCGAAAAGCGGGCTGCGGCGCTTGGCGTCAAGCTGGTCCTGCCACTGGGACTTTGCTCATTGCCAGCGTTTGTCGCCTTAGGGATTGTTCCTGTCGTGATCGCCATGGTCCCCGCTTTCTAGTGAGGCGCGAGTCTGCCTGCACCTGATCCTGAAACCGTGTCAGCTCCCGCCTCCGCGTCCGGGCGTGCCGACGAATCTGCTGGCCTGAACCTCTTTCATTAATCCACAGCTATGGCTAGTGCTTCATCCGCCCACGAAACGCCTTTTCGGGGTTTCGCAGGAATCGATGCGGGTGAAAAGTTGATGCAACAGCTTGTCCCTTTGGCCCCGGCAGTTTCGGCAGCGGAAGTAACGGGCTGGGGCAGAGCCAACCGGCTACTGCCACGATAATCCCTACCAATGAGGAGTCACGATGAGCAGCAATGGTGCTGTACCTACTATGACAACCGGTGCGGAGGGCAACCTCGCATTGGGCAACGTTACTGAGATCTTTCCCGGCGCAACCAAGACCGCTCCTGTGGTGAACCGGCAATTCCGCCCCGGACGGACCTGGCGGTGGCGTCCGCGGGCAGGAATGGAAGCTGGCATGGCTACTGCAGAATACGCCATAGCTACACTTGCGGCCGTCGGATTTGCTGGCCTGTTGGTGGTGATCCTCAAGAGCGATGAAGTCCGTGGATTCCTCATGAACATCATCCGGGCTGCCTTGAGCATGTAGCGCAAGAGCCGTACCGGCCGAAGCAGCCGACCACCGGCAGTGCGCAATGGAAAAGCCCTGACAGGCACACCAGAAACAGTACGAGAGGGGCCACGCTATGGGCCTGAAAGAGGAAGGCAAGGTGCCGCCGTGGACTGGCGGACACTCGCCACCGCGAATCCGAGGGTCCGTTACCGCTGAACTCGCGGTGGTCCTGCCTGCTGTCACGGTGCTGTTGGCGCTGCTGCTTCTCGGAGTTTCTACCGGTATGTTGCAGCTGCGGCTCGAAGAGGGCGCCAGAGCAGGCGCCCGAGCTTTGGCTCGCGGAGATTCCCCCGGGCAAGTTACGGCAGTTGTTTCCCGAGTGGCAGGGGACAATGTTTCAACCACTGTCGGCAGCTCGGGAGGGTACGGCACGGTCACCGTTCGAGGCCGCACCGGAGGAGCCTTGTCTGGGCTGGTGCCGTGGACCCAAAAGGCGCAGGCAACGGCAAAACTCGAATCGTCAACGCTGCCCCCATCAAATCCGAAGGTGATGAAGAACCCCGCTGTGGGCCACACAGCCACAGCCGAGGACAGCCAACCCATCCGCAAGGCCTCCCTGTGGCGGTGGGCTCGGACAACCCAATGCCCTGTGGCAAAAGGGCGGTGCGAAGCCGTGGCAACGGGCTGGGAAGAGCAGGAACATGGGTGGCGATGAGCGCGGGGCCGGGACCGTGTTGGCTGCAGGGCTCGCCTTGGCCATGCTGATGCTGCTGACGTTGGTGCTGGGTTTGGCAACGGCTGCAGTGGCGGCAGGCAAGGCAGCGACCGCAGCCGATCTAGCTGCGGTGGCTGCGGCAGATGCATTGAGAGGGCTAAGCGAGGGCTCCGCCTGCCACGTTGCGGCAGAGGTGGCCGCTGCCAACTCTGCCACGCTCGTGGCCTGTATTGAGCTGGCGGGCAGCAATTCGGTGCAGCTAAAAGTGGCTGTCAGAACTACGCTGCCGTGGCCGGCCTACGGTCAAGCTAGGGCCGGACCGCCGCCAGATACGGTGCTCCCCGCGGGGAGTCAGCCAGTGCCGTGAAAGAGAAGCAAGCTGCGCTGCCGTGCACATGCTCCTTGAAACTTGAACAGGGGGATCAGCTGGGGGCGTGCGTCAGCAGGGTCTGTAGCAGCAGCACGGCACCGCGCTTGTCCAAAGGATTATTCTTATTGCCGCACTTGGGCGATTGAATACAGGATGGACAGCCTGAGGGGCATTCGCACGCCTCGATAGCTTCCTTGGTGGCACGCAACCAGACCCGGGCCATGTCGAAACCTCGCTCAGCAAAACCTGCTCCGCCGGGATGGCCGTCATAAACAAAGATGGTGGGCTGGCCTGTGTCGGCGTGGATGGCTGTGGAAACACCGCCAACATCCCACCGGTCACTGGAGGCGACCAGGGGCAGTAAACCGATGGCTGCGTGTTCGGCGGCATGGAGGGCTCCTGGAAATTGCGGTTCCACCAGACCTCCTGCCAACAGCGTCTCATTGTCTAGTGTGAACCACACGGCCTTAGTAAATAGGTCACGTGCTTCCAGCTCCAAGGGTTCCTCACCCAAGACCTCATTGGACATGAGCGCCTTGCGCTGGAATGAAACAACCTGAGTGCGAACCTGAACTGCACCGAAGTGCATTTCCACCGGGCCCCACACTTCGTGCTTGAGTGATTCGACGACCTCAATTTGGGTGACGTCGCGGGCCGTTGTGTAAAAGTCCGGAGTACCGCGACGAACCAAGGCGCAGTGATCGGCTTCATTGAGTTCCAACACCACGTAGCTGGTGCCCTGATGGACGTAAACTGCTCCGGTATGGGCTTGATAATGGGATTGGGGTGAGCCCATCGTTCCCAGCAAGGCCCCCGTGTCAGCTTCGATGATGTTGATGGGTCCACCGCCGTCATCTCGGAGGTTGACCATCGCGGCTGCACTTTGCGGGTGCGTCCAAAACCAGCCGGCAGGACGCCGTCGTAGATAGCCTTGGGCCACCAGCTGATCAAGTAACACTGGGGTGCTGGCATCAAAAATGCTTAGATCGGCAAGGGTGATGGGCAGCTCGGCAGCCGCCGCGCATAGGTGTGGCCCCAAGACGTAGGGGTTGGACGGGTCGAACACCGTGGCTTCAAGGGCGCTATCAAAAATGGCTTCTGGATGGTGGACCAGAAAAGTATCCAGCGGATCATCGCTTGCCACAAAAGCGGCCAGGGCGTCCTGCCCGGCACGTCCGGCACGGCCAATTTGTTGGAAGAAAGAGGCTTTAGTTCCGGGCCAGCCAGCGACCAGGACTGCATCGAGACCGGAAATATCGATCCCGAGTTCCAAGGCTGAAGTGCTAGAGACACCCAGCAGATCACCTGCGCGGAGAGCCTTTTCCAATTCCCGGCGTTCTTCCGGAAGGTAACCGGAGCGGTAGGCTGCCACACGCGGCGGAAGGCTGGCATCGACGTCTTGTAGGAGGCGCTTTGTCACAGCGGAAATGGTCTCGGCGCCGCGGCGGGACTTGATGAAGGCGATGGTGCGCACACGTGCGGATACAAGATTGGCCAGCAAGTCTGACGTTTCGGCAATGGCCGTGCGACGTGTCTTGGCACCATTTTCACCGGCGAACTCCGTCAGTTCCGGTTCCCACAAAGCCACAGTGGTGGCGCCGTGAGGTGAACTGTCTTCAGTGACCGTGGTGACAGGTGCCCCGATCAGCCGGGAGAAAGAGCTACCCGGATCTGCTGAGGTGGCTGATGCTCCGACAAAAACCGGATTGGACCCATAGTGGGCGCAGATCCGCCTCAATCGACGCAGCAAAACGGCCACGTGAGAACCGAAGACGCCGCGGTAGCTGTGCGCTTCGTCAATGATGACGTACTTGAGCCGTTTGAAAAAGCGGGCCCACCAGGTGTGGTTAGGTAGCACCCCAAAATGCAGCATGTCCGGATTGCACAAGATGAAATTACTGTGATCACGGATCCAACGCCGATCCGCGGGGGCCGTGTCGCCGTCGTACGTTGCGGCCCGCAAAGTGGGCAGATTCAGCGAGTTCAAGGCGGCCAGCTGGTCAGCAGCCAGTGCCTTGGTAGGGGAGAGGTAGAGGGTTACGGCACCGTCGACCTCCAACAGACCTGGATTCTCCGCCAGACGTAGGCCTGCCCGATGAATCGCGTCGAGGGCGGGCAACTGGTACGCAAGTGATTTTCCCGAGGCGGTCCCTGTGGCAATGATGGTGTGCTGGCCGTCGTGCGCGGCCGTGGCACCCTCCACTTGGTGTCGCCAGGGTTGGTCAACACCCAAAAAAGAATAGGCCGTGACAATATCTGGGTGTACCCACTCCGGCCACGGCCGGTGAATGGCCTGGCGCGCCGGAATCCTCCGGACATGCTGCAGCTGGGCAGGGGCGTTTCCCCCGCCGAGCAGCTGGATCAGGGAATTATTGGTGGGCACCTCATCATTGTGCCACTGCAGCAGGCCAGCCTTTTCCTGTTGCTGGCCTATTCCTGCTTGCACTGAAATATCCTGGCGCAGCCTCTCCTCGGCGCGATCTCTCGGGGAGCAATCTTCGGGATGCGGTAATCAGAGTCCCCGGGCCAACTCTTCAATACGTGCCCTGGGCACCAAGACGGTGACGGGACTGATACTGCGCCAACCTAGTTTGAAGTACAACCGCTGCCCATCGGTGCTGGCCAGCAACAATCCGGTGGTGACCGGAAAAGCCTGGGCTCTAGCCGTGAGAGCTTTCATCAGTAGCAGTCCATAGCCGCGACGACGGTGTTCGGCGTGAGTTTCGATTTGGTCAAAGATGGCATATTCGCCGTAAATGCCCACTTTTCCTGTGGCCAGCACAGTTTGGTCTCGGACAATCGAGACAGAGAATCGGGCGTCGCAGACCGATGCGCTGTGCCGGCCGCCCATCGGTTGGACGAGCAAAGACAGCTCGGGGTCACCAAGGAAAGGGTCCTGATTGTCCTGAGTTTCCATGTGACAGAGCATGAGTTTTTCTGAGGTGGAAAGCATTCCCATCCCTGATTGGTGGGCAATCTTCACATACCGGTGAACATCTGCTCCTAGAACGCACAAGGCACGCCGTGGTGAGGAGTTCACCTCCTGTGCCAGATCAGCAAAAGCGGCGGGGCTTGGGTTGGTCGTGAAGTACTCCCACCCACCGCTGCGATCGAGGCGCAACGCTGCCAGATACCCCTGTCCGGAGCGACTTGGATAGCTTCGTAGCGCAGTCCAACCGGCGAACCATGCAGCTGTCTGGCCAGCTAGCCCTGTGGAAGCAACCATCATGCCCCCAGCCTATGCCCGAGGACTAGTAAGGAAGCTCATATGCCGCCGTTTGGTGGCACAAAGTAGGCTTTAATCCGTGTCGATGAACAAAATTGTGCTCTTTTACGGATTTACCCCCCTCAGTGACCCCGAAGCGATCAAGCTCTGGCAGCGTGCCCTGTGCGAAAAGCTCAGCCTGAAGGGTCGCATCCTCATCTCCAAAGATGGCATCAATGCCACTGTTGGCGGTGATATCAAGGATCTGAAGCAGTACCTAAAGACCACCCGTGAATACCCCGGATTCAAAAACATGGACATCAAATGGTCCGATGGGACAGGAAATGATTTCCCCCGCTTGAGCGTCAAAGCCCGGGATGAAATCGTCAGCTTTGGCGCCCCCGGTGAACTCCAAGTCGATGAAAACGGTGTAGTGGGTGGCGGCACACACCTCAAGCCCGAAGAACTCCACGAACTTGTTGCCCAGAAGGAATCCAACGGCGAAGAAGTCGTCTTCTTTGACGGCCGCAACGCGTTCGAAGCGCAGATCGGTAAATTCAAGAACGCCATTGTCCCCGACGTCGACACCACTCACGATTTCATCAAGGAACTGGACTCCGGCAAATACGACGACCTCAAAGACAAACCCGTCGTCACTTACTGCACCGGCGGCATTCGCTGCGAGGTCCTGAGCTCCCTCATGGTCAACAGGGGATTCAAGGAGGTCTACCAAATGGACGGTGGGATTGTCCGCTACGGCGAAACCTTCAAGGACAAGGGCCTGTGGGAAGGCTCCCTGTACGTTTTCGACAAGCGCATGCACATGGAATTTAGCGACGAAGCCAAGGAAATTGGCCACTGCATCCGCTGCGATAATCCCAGCAACAAATTTGAAAACTGCTCCAACCCCAGCTGCCGGAATCTGAACCTGTACTGCGCCGACTGCGCCAGCGACCCGGCTACCCTACAGTGCCCGCAGGGCTGCACGGACTAATCCGCACGGCCTCCCAAAGCTCGCACCTGACTTGGGGCCCTCGGGCGTGTGGGCCCCATCGGTGGCCTGACCAGCGTGGGACGAACGCACGCTTGGCGTGTCAGGACTCGTTAGGCTTGAGGCATGACTGATTTCGCCACCGTCCCGGACGCCCCACGTAGCGACAACCCCGGGCTTCTAGCCACTTTGGCCGCCGATCTTAGCGCCATGAACTACACGGTCGACGGCGTTGCGGAGCTCCTGGGCGATGACGCCAACCGTGCGCTGGACCGGGACCAGATGGTTCCTGCCGCACTGCTGCTGCGGGCCAACACTGATCCGCTGGCCACCGTGGTGAAGCTATGGTTACTCTCGCAGCCGATCCCCGAGGAGATGCTGGCCGCGGCGCTGCCCACCGTTAACATCGAGGCACTCGTAGAGCTGGGCATCATCGAAGCGGCGGAACAGCCCGGCGTGGTGCGCGCCGCCGTCGACCTCCGACCCTACGGCTGGCCCGCAGCCCAAGAGGGTGGTCAGGACACCAATTTGTGGGTGGCCAGTGATCTCGGCGCTCACCAGCGCCCCGGCGTGCTGCGCAAGGATCACGTGTTGGGCATCGGCCAAGCTTCGCTGACGCTGGCCCAGGGCACCATCCGCCGGCCGGTCCGCAAAGCGCTGGACCTTGGCACCGGCTGCGGCATCCAGCTTTTCCATCTCTTGCACCACGCCGAACGTGTGGTGGCCACGGACATTTCCGAACGCGCGCTGGCCTTCACTCGATTCAACTTGGTGCTGAACGCTCCGGCGCTGAACCTTGGAGCCGCTGATTTTGACCCGGCTAACCCGGATGCCCGAGTTTCGCTCCGTCTTGGCAGCTTGCTCGAGCCTGTTGCGGGGGAGCGCTTCGATCTTGTGGTCTCCAACCCGCCCTTCGTCATCACGCCCCGGCATCGAGGCGAGGAGAGCAGCGAGCAGTTCACTTACCGTGACGGCGGCATGGCTGGCGACGCCATTGTGGAATCGCTGGTCCGCGGCTTGCCGGACGTGTTGAACTCGGGTGGCACGGCGCAGATGCTCGGGAACTGGGAGGTCACCCGCGTAGTAACAGGTGCAGGCGCAGACCACACCGACTCAAATCAGGCCGACACAGCAGAGCCGTGGCATGCTCGTCCGGCTCAGTGGCTGGCCCCGGACATCGAGGCGTGGTTCATCCAGCGCGAGCAGGTATCTCCTGGCGGTTATGCCGAAACCTGGCTGCAGGACGCCTCGCAGGGCCGGGATTCCGCCGCCTATGCCAGTGCTTATGAGGAGTATTTGCTGGACTTTGCTTCACGGAACGTGGCCGGAATTGGCTTTGGCTACATCTTCCTGCGCCGCCCCGCAGACGGCGAAACGGTTGAAGCGCCGCGCTTCGAGGAGATCCTCTACCCCATTGAACAGCCCGTGGGCCCGCATCTGGCCAGCACCGTTGACCGGGTGCTCTGGCTCAAAAAACACCCTGATCTTACTTTTGAGTACTTGCTGGTGGCCTCCGACGTCACCGAGGAACGCCACCAGACGCCTGGGGCTGAACATCCCGGAGTGATCTTGTTGCGCCAGGGTGCTGGGCTGCGCCGCACCAACCTTTTGAGCACCGAGTTGGCTGGCTTTGTTTCCGCGTGCGACGGCGAGCTGACCGCCGGGCAGATCATCGGCGCCTTGGCTGTGTTGTTAGAAAGAGACGATTCAGACTTCGCCGAATCTCTCGCCGGCGAAGTCCGTAATTTGGTGCGTGACGGCTTCCTGATTCCCGCTCAGTGACGGGGCCCCAGCGGTAGTGCCAGCTGACCGCCGTCGAACTTCACATACCGTGCGAAAACGAATGAGCTTGGCCACGAACAGCCCAAAAAAGGGGCGGTTTTCCGCACTCGGTTTCCCAAGCAATACGCTTTCGCGGTAAAAATATGGTGAACTAGGCTCTTGGGGACGCCGTTCGTCCACCTTTCATTCCCTGTAGGAGTACCGTGCCCACCAAGGCAGCAGCTAGCAAGCCCAAGACCGGCAAAAAGCTCGTCATTGTCGAGTCCCCTGCCAAAAGCAAGACCATTGCCAAGTACCTCGGCGAAGGTTTCGTGGTCGAAGCCTCCATTGGGCACATCCGTGACCTGCCGCAGCCTTCCGAGCTGCCTGCGGAGCTGAAGAAGTCCTCGATTGGCAAGTTCGCCGTCGATCTTGAGAACAACTTCAAGCCGTACTACGTGGTCTCTTCCGACAAGAAGAAGAAGGTGGCGGAGCTCAAGGCGCAGCTCAAGGACGCCGACGAACTTTACCTCGCAACTGATGGGGATCGCGAAGGCGAAGCCATCGCGTGGCACCTGCTCGAGGTGCTCAAGCCCAAGGTGCCCGTGCACCGTATGACTTTTGCAGAAATTACCAAGGAGTCCCTGCAGCGCGCTTTGGGTAACTTGCGCGAACTGGATACTGATCTGGTCGATGCGCAGGAAACCCGCCGCGTGGTGGACCGACTGTTCGGCTACGAGCTCTCTCCGGTGCTGTGGCGCAAGGTCGCGCCCAAGCTGTCTGCCGGCCGTGTTCAGTCCGTGGTGACCCGCATGGTGGTGGAGCGTGAGCGTGAGCGGATGGCGTTCCGTTCGGCCAACTACTGGGATCTGGCTGGCACGTTCAGCACCACCGACACAGGTGAATCCTTCAGCGCCAAACTTGCCGCCGTTGATGGCAAGCGCGTGGCCTCTGGTCGCGACTTCAACGATCAGGGCCAGCTGACAGGTAAGAACGTGGCCCACCTGGATAAGGTTGCCGCCAAGGCCCTCGCTACCGCCCTGCAAGACGTCAGCTTTGCCGTCCGCTCAGTGGAGCACAAGCCCTACACCCGCCGCCCGGCCGCGCCGTTTACGACGTCGACCCTGCAGCAGGAGGCCGGCCGCAAGCTGCGCTTCTCCTCCAAATCCACCATGCAGACCGCCCAGCGCCTGTACGAAAACGGTTACATCACCTATATGCGTACCGATTCATCCTCCTTGAGTGATGAAGCCGTCAACGCCGCCCGCCGCCAGGCCTCGGAGCTGTACGGCGCCGAGTTCGTGCCTGCGGCAAAGCGCGTTTACGCAAGCAAGAGCGCCAACGCGCAGGAAGCCCACGAGGCCATCCGCCCCGCCGGTGACTCCTTCCGCACCCCTGCCCAGGTCGCCAGTGCCTTGGGTAAGGACGAATTCAAACTGTACGAGCTGATCTGGAAGCGTACAGTCGCCTCCCAGATGGCAGATGCCAAGGGCTCGACGGCGACCATCAAGTTGGGTGCCAAGGCTATTGGCGGCGTCGCTGACGGACAGGACGCTGAGTTCTCAGCCTCCGGTACTGTCATCACCTTCCGGGGTTTCTTGGCCGCCTACGAAGAAGGCCGCGACGAGTCACGCAACGATTCCGATGATTCGGATCGCCGCCTGCCCAACGTCAAGGAAAATGATGCTTTGACCGCTGCCGAAGTTCAGGCCAACGGCCACGACACTTCGCCGCCGCCGCGCTTTACGGAAGCCTCGTTGACGAAGGAAATGGAAGAGCGCGGCATTGGCCGCCCGTCCACCTACGCCTCCACCTTGTCCACCATTATGGACCGCGGTTACGTCAGCAAACAGGGCTCAGCTCTGGTGCCGAGCTGGATTGCGTTCTCCGTAGTGCGCCTGCTGGAACTGCACTTCACCGACTACGTGGACTACGAGTTCACAGCCGGCATGGAGAAGGGCCTGGATAGGATCGCCAACGGCCAGGAGGAAGGCTCCGACTGGCTCAAGCACTTCTACTTCGGTGGCGACGGTAACCGCGGCCTGCAGGACATCGTGAACAACCTTGGCGACATTGACGCTAGGGACATCAACTCGATGCCCATCACCGACACCTTGGTGCTGCGCGTGGGCAAGTTTGGTCCGTACTTGGAAAGCACCGTTCCAACTCTGGATGCCAAGACCGGGGAGATCATTGAAGCGGCCCGCGCCAATGTTCCCGAGGATCTGGCTCCGGATGAGCTGACCCCTGCCAAGGCTCAAGAGCTCATGGAGACGGCAGCACCGGAGGAACGCGTGCTCGGCGTCGACCCTGAATCGGGACGCACGGTGGTGGCCAAGAATGGCCGATACGGCCCGTATGTCACCGAAGTTATTCCGGAGATGACGGCTGAAGAAATCGCCAACCAGCCCATTGAGTATTACAAAAACGGCAAGCCGAAGCCGCCGAAGAAGCCCGTCAAGGTCAAGCCTCGGACAGGTTCAATCTTCAAGTCCATGAGCGTGGATTCTGTCACGCTGGAAGAAGCTCTGGGGATCATGAGCTTGCCCCGCGTGCTGGGCGCTGACGCCGAAGGCAACGAGATCACGGTGCAGAATGGCCGCTTTGGTCCGTACCTGAAGAAGGGCTCTGATTCACGTTCCATTGGAACGGAAGAAGAAATCTTCACGATCACGTTGGAGCAGGCGCTGGAGATCTACTCTCAGCCGAAGCAGCGCGGTGCCCGTGCCGCAGTGGCGCCTTTGGCGGAGTTCGGTGACGACCCCGTTTCTGAGAAGAAGATTGTGGTCAAGGAAGGCCGCTTCGGTCCGTACATCACGGATGGAATCACCAACATTACGGTGCCGCGAGGGACCGATATTGAGGATCTCACCCGCGAGAGCGCCATCGAGCTCTTGGCTGACAAGCGTGCCCGCGGTCCGGTCAAACGGACCACCAAGACTGCCGCGAAGAAGCCGGCAGCCAAAAAGCCGGCCGCCAAGAAGGCAGCTGCCAAAAAGTAGCCCGCCGAAGAAGTAGCAAAGTGACAGCCGCGAAGGTCACCCGATAGCGAAACAACGCAAATGTTGCTCCGCTACCGGGTGGCCTTTCGCATGTTTTGGAGGTGGGAGGACAATAATGGGGCTATGAGATTAGGCGTGCTCGACATCGGGTCCAATACTGTCCACTTGCTGCTTGTTGATGCGCGCCCGGGCGCCAATCCTGTTCCTTTTGCCTCCCATAAACGGGCTCTGAGCCTGGTGAAATATTTGGATGCAGAGGGAAACATCACCGATGAGGGTCAACATGAGCTCATTGAGTTCATCCTTGAGGCTTGGGAATTTGCCGCTAAACATAAGGCCAAGGACCTCCTAGCGTTTTGTACTTCCGCCATCAGAGAATCCACCAACGGTGCGCAAGTACTAGACCGGGTGCAGCATGAAACTACTATCAGGCTGACCGAACTTACCGGTGAGGAAGAGTCTGCGATGACGTTCTTTGCTGTGCGTCGTTGGCACGGCTGGGGTGCCGGGTCCATCCTGAACCTGGACATCGGCGGGGGGTCCTTTGAAATCTCACAGGGCTCCAACGAGCTTCCGGACTTGGCACATTCCGTGCCGCTGGGTGCCGGCCGGCTCACCCGTGAATGGCTGGCGGAGGACCCGCCCACAGCCAAGAGCATCAAGGAACTCCGCAAACACATCAAGTCGACCCTAAAGGACCCTATCGCGGCGACTAAGGAACTCGGGGCGCCACACCTCGTCACAGGCTCTTCCAAAACATTCCGGGCGCTGGCACGTATTACTGGAGCTGCGCCGTCGTCCTTGGGGCCCTATGTGCGCCGCGAGTTGCACCTGAGTGATCTCGGGCTCTGGTCCCAGCGGTTATCGGCCATGTCCTCCGCGGACAGACTGCCCCTGCCCGGTGTTTCGGCAGCGAGGGCTCAGCAGGTGCTGGCCGGGGCTCTCGTGGCGCAGTCCGCGCTGGAAATGTTCAAGGTGACGAGTATGCAGATCAGTCCTTGGGCGCTGCGTGAAGGGCTGATTCTGCGGCGTCTTGACCAGCTGATTTTTGACGGACCGCTGGATCCGCCCGCTCATGTTGCTAAGCTGAGAAATTCGGACACAAAGTAGGTGGACATGAGCGATCACAGCAGGCACAACCACGGCCAGGATTCCGAATCTACGCCTGGTCCCGCGCGCCATATTCCCGTGGCACTTTCCACGGCATCGGTCTTTCCGCTCTCTGTCCATGACGGTTTTGCGGTGGCGGCGGACCTGGGCTACGACGGCGTCGAGGTTCTGGTTACGCACAACGGCGACAGTCAGGATTCCACGGCCCTGAACCGCCTTGCCGAGCGCTATGACCAGCCCATCGTGGCCATTCACGCGCCCACATTGCTGCTGACGCAACAAGTGTGGGGCAGCGCGTGGAACAAGATCCAGCGCTCGGCGCAGATGGCGGTGGATGTAGGTGCTGACGTGGTGGTGGTGCACCCGCCGTTCCGCTGGCAGAACGACTATGCCGAAACTTTTGCTCATGGTGTGCGAGACGTTGCCGACGCCTTTGGGATTCGTATTGCGGTTGAAAATATGTACCCGTGGAGAGTCCGCGGGCGTGAGGCGTTGGCCTATTTGCCGCACTGGGATCCAGTAACTCAGGACTACAAAGATGTCACGTGGGACTTCTCGCACGCAGCGTCCGCCGGGGCTTCCAGCTTGGACGCCGCCAAGGCACTCGGATCGCGCTTGCGCCACATCCACCTGACCGACGGTATTTCGCCCTCCACCAAGGACCAGCACCTGATCCCCGGCCACGGCACACAGGAATGCGTTGAGGTGCTCCAGCACATTGCCAACAACGGGTTCGACGGCGCAGTGGTCGCCGAGATCTCCACCCGCAAGGCCAAGGGGGCTGGGCAGCGTGAGGAATGGTTGGCCGAAACTCTCGAATTTGCCAGGGTGCATCTGGGACAGACAGCGCCATAGCTAGCTGTCAGTGCCGGTGCCGCTGGGGTTGCTAGGGTGCCGGGAGCTGTCGCGTACTGTCGCCTAATTTAGTCCCAAGATTCGGGCGTTAAATGCGAAATCGCCGGAGGTTCTGCACCAGTGGATGGGGGAATCACTGGCGAGATCTCCGGCGATTTGACTGGCCTTCAGGACAGGACCAGTCCGATCATCACTCGCACCCTTATGAGGTAATTAAGAGACTACGGGCCGCGGTTGAGAATAGCCGGGGCGCCAGCTGTGCGTTTGCCATTAAGTGCTGTAAACCGGTTGCAGTTGCATGCGCTGCCACGGCAAAGAAAGATGGGGACATGATGAAAAAGATTGTATTTCTGGGTTGCGGTTCCATGGGTGAAGCGATTCTTGCAGGATTGTTGGCCACCGGTGTCCCACCACTTTCCCTGGTGGTTACGGTCCGTCGCCCCGAGCGGGCTAATGAGTTGGCTACCCGCCACGGCGTCACCGCTCTGGCCTCCCAAGAAGAAGCTGACGCCAATTCTCAGGCCGTCGTGGGTGCCTCCGTGGTCATTCTGGGAGTCAAACCCGTTGGCACGCTCGATCTCTGCCGGGAGATTGCCGGGGCGTTGGAATCTGAAACCGTGGTCATCAGTGTGGCAGCAGCCGTGTCCCTTTCTCAGCTGGAGGGCGCCTTGAAGCCGGGACAGCCCGTGGTTCGCTCCATGCCCAACACGCCGTTGCAGGTGGGTCGTGGCGTAGTGGCACTTTCTGGTGGCAGTAGCGTTGACGAACACCATCTCTCGGCAGCCCATGAGGTCTTTGCTGGCTCCGGGGTGGTCCTTGATATTCCCGAGGAGCAGCAAAACGCTGTGTCGGCCATTAGCGGTTCCGGCCCGGCCTACGCTTTTTACTTGGCTGAAGCGATGGCAGCAGCCGCTGAAAGCTTTGGCATGGATTCAGAGATCGCCCAGATCTTGGCCCGTGAAACGGTGGCCGGGGCTGGCATCATGTTGGCAGAACCCGGTGCCAACGCCACTCAGATGCGCCGAGCAGTCACCAGTCCTAACGGCACTACGGAGCAGGCCATTGCCACGTTCGACCGTCTAGGTTTGCCCGGGATCATTGAGGCCGGCGCCCGGGCCGCCGCCGCCCGGGCCGCCCAAATCACCCAAGAGCTAGGCAGCAACTAACTCACGTAGGGTGCGCCAGCGTTCGCATAGAAACGGTCATTGCTGCGATGGCGTTCGTCGCGTGCGGCGTAGCGGTGGGGAGGGGCCTCAGGCGGCCGCTGCTTCTAGCGCTAGGAGCAGCGACTTTGCCTCCGGGCCACCCAGATACGCGCCCTGACTGCCGTCGGAGCGGACCACGCGGTGGCATGGGACCACCAGCGGCAGCGGGTTGCGGGCGCACGCCGTGCCCACAGCCCGCACCGCCCGTGGGCTGGAGGTCAGGGCTGCCACCGCCGCATAGCTAGCCGTGTGACCATAGCCGATCTCTGGCAGATGGCCCAACACCTCACGCCTGAATCCGTGCGACAGACGGAAATCCAGAGGCAGCTCGAACTGTCTCCGGCGTCCCTCAAAATACTCGCCCAGTTCCCTGGCGGCGGACTCCAACAGCGCTGGGGACAGTAGCACCCGCGGACTAATGGCCGTGGCAAGCTGTGCTAGTACGGCATCGTGCCCCTCAACGGCGAAGGCCACGCGTACCAGTCCGGCCTTGGTCCCGGCCAGGAGCAACGGCCCCACAGGTGAATCAACCACCCGGTACGCCACATCTACCAGTCCTTCAACGGCGGCAGCCATCCTGAACCGGGTGGCCAGATTCAACAATTGCGCGCCCTCGACCCCTGCCACAGAGGCAAACACTGCATCAACTTTGCTTTCATTCATCAAAAATCAGCCCTTCCCTGACTCAAAAGCGCCCGTAAAGCCTTCATCCCGTCGGAGGCGGCCCGGCCCGCAGCCGCCTCGGAATTGCCTAAAATAGCAGCCACCTCGGCATGGCGCAGCCCGCCCAAATGGTGGTATGCCACGGCTTCACGCTGTCTGGGCGGCAATGCAGCCAGCGCCGCCCACACAAGAGCAGCTGTTTCGCCAGCCTCAACGGCTCGTACGACGTCGTCCCCTCCGCCCAGCCCCATCCCCCTAGCGTCTCGCGCGTCAGCGCGTGCGCCGCCGTCAGGGACTCCGGAGAGTGCCGATGCGGCCGCGCCTCCGTCCGGCACTGGCAGCCGCTGTGCTTTACGGTGATGGTCGATGGCCTTGTTCCGGGCGATCGTCACCAGCCACGCTTGCCTGTTACTGACATCTCCCGTGGATGGGTAAACACGCAGGGCGGCCAAGAACGTCTCTTGCCACACATCATCAGCGTCCACTGGGCCCACCAGGGCACGGCAAACACGCAGGACCACCGCCCCGTGCAGCCCCACGAGCTCCTCAAAAGGCGGCAAGGATCCCGCGCCGATAGATCCTGTGGCGAGAGATCCCGCGCCGCTAGATCCTGAGCCGCCGGTCCCCGAGCTGCCAGCTCCCGAGCCGCCAGCCTTAGGGCCTGTCCCGGTCCCGGCCGTCACAGCAAGTCCACCTCGAGGCGGCACATCAGAACAGCGCCTCCGTGTGCGTCCGGGATGGATTCTCCAGCTCCAGCAGGAACTGCTTGCGTTCCAGGCCACCGGCATAACCGGTCAGTGAACCGTCCGATCCCACCACCCGGTGACACGGCACCACGATACTGATCGGATTACGGCCGTTGGCAGAACCCACGGCCTGCGCCATCGACGGATGACCCAGCATCGCCGCCAACTCTCCGTAGCTACGCAGCTCGCCATAAGGAATCTCCCGCAGAGCAGCCCAGACCCGGTGCTGGAAGTCGCTGCCAACCGGTGCCAGCGGCAGGGAAAAACTGTGGCGCACGCCAGAAAAATATTCACCGAGTTGTTCCGCCGTGGCATCAAGAACCCGGGAGGCTGCCGGAGCAACTGCTTCCCCAAACGTCTCCAACGCCGGGCGGCGCTTATGCTCCGCCATGTACACAGCCGCGAGTCCGGCGTCGTGCTCTACTGCCGTCAAGAGCCCCAGCGGGGAATCAAAAACCATGTGCCTGATCATCTAAAAGCACCTCCTGCCCAGTAGACGTTCCGTAGGCCAAAAATGTGAGTCTCAGGGCCGCGAGGCGAAGCGCTCCAGCAACTCAACATCGCCGGAAACAATGAGCATGTCGCGGCTGGAAACGCGCGTGTGCGGCTGCGCATACGTGAAATCCTCGCCCGGGGACTTCACGCCCACCACCGTCACCCCGTACTTGGAGCGGACCTTGGATTCCTCCAGCGTGAACCCCTGGGTCTCCTTCGGGGGGTACATTTTCACGATCGCAAAATCGTCGTCGAACTCGATGAAGTCCAGCATGCGTCCACCCACCAGGTGCGCGGCGCGGACACCAGCGTCGGCCTCGGGGTAGATGACGTGGTTGGCGCCAATGCGGGTGAGGATCTTGCCGTGCGACTGCGTGATCGCCTTGACCCACAGGTGCGCGATGCCCAGGTCCACCAGGTTCACCGTAATGAGCACGCTGGATTCGATGGACGTTCCCACTCCCACGACGGCGGAGCTGAAGTCCTGTGCCCCGAGCTGTCGCAGCGCGTCGATGTTGGTGGCGTCCGCCTCGACGACGTGGGTGAGCACGCCGGCCCACTTCTGGACCAGGGCGGGGTCGCGCTCGATCGCGAGCACCTCGCGGCCCTGCTTGACCAACTGGTGTGCGGTGGCGGCGCCGAAGCGGCCCAGGCCGATGACCAGCACGGGCGCGTTGTGCGGCGGGCGGTTGCTGGAGTCTATTTTGTCAGCCAATGATGGGCCTCTCTTCCGGATAGTGGAACAGCTGGCGGCGCTGGCGCAGGGCCAAGGCTGCCGCAAGGGTGATGGACCCGACGCGGCCAAAGAACATCATGGCGCACAAAATATACACGCCCGACGGCGGGAGCTCGGCGCTGAGCCCCGTGCTCAGACCCACCGTGGCAAAGGCCGAGATGGTTTCAAAGAGCACCCGGTCCAGGCTTTGGCCCGAGATGGCCAGCAGCAGCCCACAAGCGATCATCACCAGCGTGGCGCCCATCATGATCACGGAAATGGCTACGCGCATGGTCCCTTGCGGGATGGTGCGGCCGTAGATTTTTACGTCGTTGTCGCCGCGGGCCTCGGCCACAATGGCTAGGAACATCACGGCCAAGGTGGTGACTTTGATGCCGCCGGCGGTGGATGCGGAGCCGCCACCCACGAACATCAAAGCGTCCGTGAGCAGCATGGTGGAGGAATTCATGGAGTTCATGTCCACCAGGTTGAAACCCAAGGAGCGGGTCATGACGGAGGCAAATAGGGCGTGCGTGATTTTGTCGCCAACACTCATCTCACCGATGGTGTTCGGGTTGGCCCATTCCATGGCGCCCCACAAGATGGTCCCTGCCACGAGCAGCATCAGGGAGACCTGAATGGTGAGCTTGGCGTGCAGCGTCCATTTCTTGAAGCGGAAGCCGGTGGCCAACAGGACCATCAGGACGGGGAAGCCCAGGCTGCCGATAAAGCCGCCGATCATGAGCGGTGTCAGTATCCACAGATCTGCTTCGTAGGGGACTACGCCGTCGGAGTGGGGTGTGAAGCCGGCGTTGTTGAAGGAGGAGATGGAGTAGAACGCTGCATGCCAGATGGATTGGGGGAGGGATTCGCCCAGAATCAGAAACCGTGGCGCAAGTGCCAGGAACAAGATGACTTCAATGGCCACCGAGGTGCTGATGACAATGCGCAGCAGCGTACCCACCTCACCCAAACGGCCGGCGTTCATGGCTTCCTGAGCGATCAACTTTCCACGGACGCCCAGTCGCTTGCTGACCATGAGCGACATCAAGGACGCCAGCGTCAAAATACCCAAACCGCCAACAAAGATGCCGATCAAGATGACCAGCTGGCCAAAGAAGGACCAGTGCAAGGCTGTGGAGACCGTGGTCAAACCCGTCACGCAGACCGCCGAAACCGCGGTGAAGAGGGCATCGTGGAACGCCGTGGCTTGGCCATCGCGGGCAGCCACCGGCAGGCAGAGCGTCAAAGTGAAGGCGAAGATAACGAGGGCAAAGACAATCAACGCCAACCTGGCCGGGGAGCTATTGGCCACCCCGTCCACGAAGTCGCGAACGCTGACCACTACTTTTAGCGGCCAGCGGGGCTGTTTCTGGGGGAGCGCAGTTCTAGCAGTCAACGCGGTGCTTCCCCTCCTGCCGTGAAATCCTGCCAAGAAACCTGTAATGCGCAAAAGTCGCGGATACGGCATTTGTGCCCGGACTTCGGTAGCCTGTGATGGATGTCATCATTCGCCAGCTCAGGGCCAACGGCCGTCCCGACAAGCATAGTCTGCGATGCGGCCATGTCCGCGTACAATTTTGGCTCCAATCATCCCATGTCGCCCAAGCGCCTGGACCTCACCGCAACGCTCGCACGGGAGTTGGGAATCTTCGATCTCCCGCAGGTGGATGTGGTGGAGTCCTACATAGCGTCGGACGACGATTTGGCCACGGTACACACGCGTGACTACATTGCAGCGGTGCGCCGGGTAGGCGATGACCCCACACTCACCGACCCCGAACGCGGACTTGGCACCGAAGACGATCCTGTCTTTGCTGGCATTCACGAGGCCAGCGCGCGGCTGGCCGGTGGGTCCTTGGTAGCCGCGAACGCCATCATCAGCGGAGCCGTTCCGCGGGCAGTGAACTTTGGTGGCGGCATGCACCACGCCTTTGCCGGGAAGGCGAGCGGCTTCTGCATCTACAACGATGCTGCTGTGTCCATCCAGAAACTGCTGGATTCAGGTGTTTCCAAGGTGGCCTACATTGACATTGATGCCCACCATGGCGATGGCACCGAGAAAATATTTTGGGACGATCCACGCGTCCTGACCATTTCCCTGCACGAATCGGGGATGACGCTGTTTCCGGGCACGGGCTTCGCCAACGATCTAGGCGGGCCCGAAGCGATAGGCTCCGTTGTCAACGTCGCCTTGCCAGCTGGCACCTCAGATGCCGGTTGGCTGCGAGCCTTCCACGCCGTCGTGCCTCAACTCGTAGAAGCCTTTGCCCCCGAGGTGATCGTCAGCCAGCACGGCTGTGACTCACACCGGGCCGATGAGCTGACGCACCTGAATACCAGTGTGGATGGGCAGCGGGAGGCGGCGCTGAGCATTGCGGCACTCGCGGACAAGGTGTGTGGGGGGCGGTGGATTGCCACCGGCGGCGGCGGATACAACATTGTCAGCGTGGTGCCGCGGGTGTGGAGCCACCTCATGGCGATCGTTGCAGGACGGCCGGTGCCGCTGCGTACCGCAGTTCCGGAATCGTGGCGTAGCTATGTCGCGGAAAAGTACGGGATGGTGGCGCCGCTGCTCATGAGCGAGGATGCTGACACGTGGTGGCGTTCGTGGGAAGTGGGTTACAACCCCTCGGATGCGCTGGATCGGACCGTCATGGCCACCCGGAAGTCAGTGTTCCCGCTGTATGGCTTGGATCCCTGGTTCGACTGAGGGCTAGTTTTGGGTTCTACCGTGCCATGTTGGGGTGCTCAGGATGCCGGATTGGGCATATGTCGTTAGGGTAGTGGAATGGTTGTTGAAAAAGTCTTTGCGGTGATCGCCGAAAGCACCCGCCGAGATCTTTTGGAAGCGCTGGCGCAAGAAAGCAAGTCGGTGGGGCAACTGGTCGATGAACTGGGTGTCTCTCAGCCCACTGTTTCCAAGCATTTGCGGGTCCTGCGTGAAGCTGGTGTGGTGACCATGCGTGCTCAGGGTCAGAAGCGCTACTACGGGATCAACACTGAGCCGCTTGCTTTGGTGTCCACGTGGTTGGAAACCTTGGGTGCCGGTGTGGTCGCCACCGCCGCGGCCGAGGCAAATGGCGCCGACGGTGCTGCGACTGCCGACAGCTCCGAAGTAGTGACAGTGGTGACAGCAGTGACAGCAGTGTCGGCGAAGCCGCGTCCTGCGGTTGCACCCCCTGTGGTTGCACCCCCTGTGGTTGCGCCCCCGGCACCGGAGCAGGAAACTCCGTCGCAAGCTACGCCCGCCCAGCCAGCACCCGCCCAGCCAGTTCCCGAAAAGGTTGCTGCCACGGTGGCTGCTTCTCATCAGCCCGAGCAGTCTCCGGAGGCGCCGTCCGCGGTGGCACAGTCTAAAACTGACCGGGCCCCAGCCGTCTCCGCGGCGGCAGCGACTCCTCGGGCAGCTTCAAACGGAACGGCAGCCGTTGTGCCGTTTGGCAGTGTGCAGTCCGGCGTTGTGCAAGCGAATGAGAACGACGGCGGCACTCCCGGACAGTTCAGCCGCAGCGTGGGCAACGCCGGCCGTTTGGCCAATAGGGCCGCTGACTTGCTTTCCAACCTGCCGGCACTGCCCACCTTCAAGCGTCGCAAGAACTAAGCGTCACGGGAGACAGAAGTACGGGAGCTAGCACTGCCGGCGGAACCGGATGAGCCAGCGACGGGCCAGCAGAGCACGACGTCTCCATTTTGCTTCCATTAAATCCGCAAGATCATGCATAAGTGTTTGAATCGTGAGAAGAATTAGCCTATCTGGCGTCGTGACTGGAAAATTGCCACTGAGCATATTTATGCGCCGCGTGACGGTGCCTCACCCTTTTCAGGAGACTCATGGATACCAGGCTCGAAGCCATCCGGGAGCAAGTTTTAGCCCGTAACCCCGGGGAAAAAGAATTTCACCAGGCTGTTTTGGAAGTTTTTGAAAGCCTTGGCCCCGTTTTGGATAAGCATCCAGAATTTGTTGATGCCGCCGTGCTGCAGCGCTTGTGCGAACCCGAGCGTCAGATCATCTTCCGTGTGCCGTGGATGGACGATGCCGGCCGCGTACAGATCAACCGTGGTTTCCGTGTTGAATTCAACTCGGCGCTAGGCCCGTACAAGGGTGGCCTGCGTTTCCACCCGTCCGTGTACTTGGGCATCGTGAAGTTCCTTGGCTTCGAGCAGATCTTCAAGAATGCACTGACCGGCATGCCCATCGGTGGCGGCAAGGGTGGATCCGACTTTGATCCCCGCGGCAAGTCCGACGCCGAAGTAATGCGTTTCTGCCAGAGCTTCATGACCGAGCTGTACCGCCACATCGGCGAATACACCGACGTCCCTGCGGGTGACATTGGTGTTGGCGGCCGCGAAATCGGCTACCTCTTCGGCCAGTACAAGCGCATCACCAACCGCTACGAGTCAGGCGTTCTGACCGGTAAGGGCATCGGTTGGGGTGGATCGCTGGTGCGTCCCGAGGCTACTGGCTTCGGCACCGTCATGTTCACCCAGGAAATGCTCAAGACCCGCGGCACCAGCCTCGACGGCCAGCGCGTGATCGTTTCCGGTTCCGGAAACGTTGCCACGTTCGCCATCGCCAAGGCCCAGCAGTATGGCGCCAAGGTCGTTGCTTGTTCTGATTCCTCCGGCTACATCGTGGACGAGAACGGCATTGACGTTTCGCTGCTGCGTCAGATCAAGGAAAAGGAGCGCGGCCGCCTGAAGGAATACGCTGTTCGCCGCGGCTCTTCCGTCAGCTACGTTGAGGGCGGCTCCGTCTGGGACGTCAACGCCGCTGTGGCCCTGCCGTGCGCAACGCAGAATGAAATCAACACCGAAGCGGCAACCCGCATGGTGAAGAACGGACTCCTCGCCCTCGCCGAAGGCGCCAACATGCCATCCACGAGCGGTGCCATTGCTGTCTTCCAGGAAGCGGGCATCCTGTTCGCTCCGGGCAAGGCAGCCAACGCCGGTGGCGTGGCTACTTCTGCCCTGGAAATGCAGCAGAATGCTAGCCGTGACGCTTGGACCTTCGAGCACACCGAAGAGCGCCTGCACAAGATCATGATTGGCATTCATGACCGTTGTGCTGAGACCGCAGATACTTATGGGTCCCCGGGCAACTACGTGGTTGGCGCCAATATTGCCGGCTTCGTGAAGGTGGCCGACGCCATGCTCGCGCAGGGCCTGATCTAGGACCCATTTGCTTCAGCGATGACCCGTAGAGAACTGCCAAGGAATTATCTTTCCTGGCAGTTCTCTTGCGGGTCATTTGCCTTTTCGGGACTCAAGGGGCAATAAAGGTGAAAGGATTCAATAATATGTCTTTTTCCTTGACATGATGTTTGTTAGCGCTCACTATAGGTGATGCGCAGCACGTGCGGTATGCACCTGCGCCTTCAAGCTGAATGCCAAGGAGCGAACTGCCATGTCCCGTGCACGGATCAGTATTGATCGCGATTTCACCATCTCCGAAGTTCCGCGCCGTCTCTTTGGTTCTTTTGTGGAACACATGGGCCGGTGCGTTTATACGGGTATTTATGAACCCGGTCATCCGGAAGCCGACGAACAGGGTTTCCGCAAGGACGTGCTTGCGCTGACCCAGGAACTTGGTGCAACGGTCATCCGGTACCCGGGCGGGAACTTTGTCTCCGGATATAACTGGGAGGACGGCATTGGTCCGGTTGCGGACCGGCCCCGTCGTCTCGACGGGGCGTGGCACACGGTGGAAAACAACGCATTTGGTCTGCACGAGTTCGTCGACTGGTCCAAAAAAGCCGGCACCGAGATTATGGAAGCCATCAATTTGGGTACCCGCGGTGTCGAGGCTGCCCGCGAGATCGTGGAATACGCCAATCATCCGGGTGGCACCTACTGGTCAGATCTCCGGGCGAAGAACGGTCACAAGGAGCCCTTCGACATCAAGCTGTGGTGCTTGGGTAACGAGATGGACGGGCCCTGGCAGATTGGGCACAAGACCGCCCACGAATACGGCCGCCTCGCACAAGAAGCCGCCAAGGCCATGCGCCTGGTGGACCCCACCCTTGAATTGGTCGCCTGTGGCAGCTCCAACTCCGGCATGCCGACCTTTGGGGAGTGGGAACGGACGGTCCTGACCCATACATATGAGGAAGTGGACTACCTTTCCCTTCATGCTTACTATCAGGAGCAGGAAGGGGATGCCGAGAGTTTTCTCGCCAGCGCCGTCGATATGGATCACTTTATCGAAGCGGTGGTTGCCACTGCCGATGCCGTACGGGCCAAGGGGCGGCACAAAAAACACATCAACTTATCCTTTGATGAGTGGAACGTTTGGTACAGCCGCCCGGGTGATCCCGACAGCCCTGAGTACCTCGCCACGCAGCCCTGGCAGCAACATCCACGGGTCATTGAGGACAAATACAACGTGACCGATGCGGTGGTTGTCGGCACGCTTCTGAACTCCTTGCTGCGCCATAGCGATCGGGTGAAAATCGCCAACCAAGCCCAGCTGGTCAATGTCATTGCGCCCATCCTGGCGGAGCCGAATGGCCCGGCCTGGCGGCAAACCATCTTCCACCCGTTTGCCCTCATGGCCTCGCTCGCCAAGGGTCAGGTCATGCGCACCGAAATTCTTTCCGACACCGTAGAAACGTCCCGCTTTGGTGCCGCCGATCTGGTCGATGCCAGCATCACTTGGGACGAAGAATCTGGGAAAATGGCGCTGTTCTTGGCTAACCGTGGGCTGGAGGAGGCGGCTCAGGTGCAGGTGCGCCTAGGCGGGTTCGACGCCGGAGAAGTCACCAAAGCGCAGGTGCTTCACGTCCCCTCAGGGCTGGACCGCTTCGCCAAAAATACGCTAAAGCTGCCCAACCAGGTGGGCATGCGCCCCCTCGACGGCGTGGCGGCAGTCGGGGACCAACTCACGCTGACGCTTCCAGCTCTGTCGTGGGCCGTCGTCGAACTTTCCGTGGCGAAGAAGTGAGCGATGCACTAACGGCCGTGAAGGTGGAGTTGCCCTCACCCATTCCGGGCTATTTTGCTGACCCCACGATCGCCGTGGTTGATGGGCGCTATCTGCTCTTTGCTACCACGGACGGATCTCCGCAGTGGAGCTCCACTGGTTTCAGGGCGTTCACGTCCACCGACCTGCTCTCGTGGGAGGACCATGGGGTTGCCTTCGACGTGCGTGAGGCGCAGTGGGCCTCCGGGCATGCCTGGGCGCCGGCCTATGCGCAGGCCAACGGCAAGCACTACCTGTACTTCACGGCGGACAGGGGCGCCATCGGGGTGGCTGTGGCGGATGCTGCCACCGGCCCCTATGTGGACTGTGGCCACGCTCTTGTGGTTGATGGCGAGTTCGACGGCGTGACGATAGACCCTGCCATCTTCGCCGACAATGACGGCAGCAGTTATCTGTTCTGGGGCAATGGTGTGGCCCACGGAGTGCGGCTGGCTCCGGACATGGTGTCCTTTGCCCCAACGGAGGTGGTGTCCTGGGTGCCGGAAGAATTCCGTGAAGCCGTGTGGGTGCACCGGCGCGGGGATATCTACTACGCTTCATGGTCGGTGGATGATACGAGGAGCGAGAACTACCGGGTGCACTATGCCACGAGCTCGGCTCCGTTGGGCCCATGGGAGAACAGGGGCGTGCTCCTGAGCAAGGTCGCTGAGCGCGGCATCGTGGGCACCGGCCATCACTCCATCGCCGTGGTGCCCGGCACGGACCACTGGGTGGTGGCTTACCACCGCTTCGCCATTCCAGGGGGCAATGGATATCACCGCGAGTTGTGCTTTGATCGCTTGTATCACGGCCCTGATGGGCTGCTGGAACAAGTGGTACCCTCCGCAGAGCCGCTGTGTCTGCCGCTGGGCGCTGACGAGCTCACTCACGGAGCAGACGGCTGACCGCGCGGCAAATCTGCGCGGGGCGAGCAAAGCCAAGAATTAGAATAACTTTCCAGGTCGTGGGAATGCGCTTGCCAAGAAAGCTTCTGGACGATATTGTATCGTTTCAGAAGTGTTATTTGAATCACGTATCCGGTTGTGAACACCACGGCGGAAATGAAAGTTGCGGCGGCCACGGCGGCTCCGCGCAAATCTACGGGCGAAGGAGCTCTCATGATCAGCAGAAGGAATTTTATTACCGCCATTACCACCGGCGTGGCTGCAACGGCATTGCTGAGCGCCTGTGGCAACTCAGGTGATTCCGGCGCTGGTACAGTCGAGGAGCCCACCGTCATCAACTACACCTGGTGGGGCAACGAGGACCGAGCTGAGCGTACGAATAAGGCCATTGCCTTGTTCAACGAGCAGAACCCCACCATCAAGGTTGTTGGCACCTTCACTGACTGGGCCGGCTACTGGCAGAAGCGCTCCACCGAAGCGGCTGGCGGCGGCTTGCCGGACGTCATGCAGTGGGACCTTTCCTACTTGCGTGACTACGCACAGCGCAACCAGCTGTTGGACTTGGGTGCGGCCGGTGTAGACCTCTCCGGTTTTGAGAAGACCTTGCTCCCCTCCGGCAAGGTCAGCGACAAGCAGTTCGCGGTCCCCACCGGAACCAATGCTTTCGCCATTTACTACGATCCGGCCAAGCTTAAAGAAATTGGCGTGGCCGAACCGACAGGTGACTGGAGCTACGCGGAATACAAGAAGTTCTTGCAGGATGCCGGTCAGGCCAGCGCTGGCAAGTACTACGGTTCTTCCGATTACACCGGTGTCTGGTGGCAGTTCAACATCTGGCTTCGCCAGAACAAGATCGAGGCCTTCACCACTGACGGAAAGTTGGGCTTCACCAAAGCTGACTTGAAGAAGTGGTGGGGATCCGTCTCGGAACTGCGCGGCACCCCTGCACTTATTTCGCCTGATCAGGTGACCCAGCTGCTGCCCAAGTCGCCCTTTGGCGCCAACAAGACGGTCTCGGAGCCTACGTGGGATAACTTCATGGGCGGTTACCTGGGAGACTCCGGCGCTGCGGAACTGAAAATGGTTGCTGTACCCTCCGATGATCCTGACAACCTGGGTCTTTTCCTTAAGCCGGCCATGTTGATGGTGGCAAGTGCCAAGACCAAGAATGCCGCAGCAGCGACGAAGTTCATTGACTTCATGGTTAACGCACCCGAGGTGGGCGACATTTTCAAAACCACCCGTGGCGTACCGGCGTCCAAGACCCAGCGTGAAGGTACCACCTTTGAAGGTGTCGATGCTCAGGTGGTGGCCTACGAGGAGTCGATCTCCAAGTACCTCAGCGATGCACCCGAGCCGCCCATCGTTGGTTTCGGTACTCTGGAGTCCGAGTTCCTGCGTATTCAGGAAGAGCTGAACTTCGGCAAGGTTGACGTGGATAAGGCCGTGGAGCAGTGGTTCGTCTCGGCTGAAGACGTTATTAAGCAAAACGCGTAGTTAACGAAAGCAAGGCATTGTGACGCGAACACCAGCTCTCTCCCGGCGCGCCAAGTCCGGTCCTCCGCTGCCGACTAAAAAGTCCAAGCAGCGGAGGGCTGAGGCCCTCACCGGTTACACCTTCCTCCTTCCTTGGCTGTTGGGCTTCATTGTTCTGACTGCGGGTCCGATGATTTATTCCCTGTACCTCTCATTCACCAATTACAACTTGTTTGAAGCACCGAAGTGGATTGGTCTTGAGAATTACACAGACCTTTTCCAGGACGATCGATTCATCCAGTCTGTGAAGGTCACGCTGACCTACGTTGTCTTCGGCACGCCAACAAAGCTGCTCGCCGCTTTGGCTATTGCCATGCTGCTCAACAGCAAGCGTCGCGGCCAAGGGTTCTACCGCTCAGCGTTCTACGTTCCCTCACTCATCGGAGCGAGCGTCTCCATCGCTATCGTGTGGAAAGCCATGTTTGGTGACGCCGGTCCGGTGGATCAGTTCCTGCAGTTCTTCGGAATTGGGATCGGTGGCTGGGTGGGTAACCCCAACATGACCATGCCCATGATGATCCTGCTGACGGTATGGCAGTTTGGTGCCCCGATGATCATTTTCCTGGCAGGCCTGAAGCAGGTCCCGGCAGAGCTTTACGAGGCCGCCGAGATGGACGGCGCGGGCTGGTTGAAGAAATTCACCAGTATCACCTTGCCCATGCTCTCCCCGGTGATCTTCTTCAACCTGTTGATGGAGACCATCCACGCGTTCCAGATCTTCGCGTCTGCTTTCATCATTTCCAATGGTGCAGGCGGCCCCGCAGGGTCCACCATGTTCTACACGCTCTACCTGTACCTGCGTGGTTTTGGGGACTATCGAATGGGCTACGCCTCGGCGATGGCCTGGTTGCTGCTGATCGTGATCGGTATTATCACTTTGATCTTCTTCAAGACCTCCGACAACTGGGTCCACTACAGCGGGGATGAAAAATGACAATCACTTCCATCAAACCCGATGAGACTATTGGTGGTGGCACTGGTGACCCGGTGCTCCGTTCACCGAAGTCCCGGACCCTTTTTGGCCGCAGCATCAAGACACTGATTTTCCATGCAGTGTCACTGATCCTCATCGCGGTGGTGCTTTACCCCGCAGCGTGGATGGTGGCCTCAGCCTTCAAGCCCAGCAGTGAGATTGTCGGCAACGCTGCAATCTGGTCGAGCAACTTCAGCTTCAAAAACTTCGCTAAAGCCATGGACGGCATTGGCGGGGTTAGCACGCTGCAGTTCTTTGGTAACTCGCTCTTCTTGGCCGTTGGCTCAGTTGTCGGGGTGGTGTTTTCCTCAACCGTGACGGCGTATGCGTTTACGCGTATCAATTTCCCGGGGCGGAAGCTCTTTTTCACCCTGATGATCGTGACCTTGTTGCTGCCCTTTCACGTGGTCATCATCCCGCAGTACATCATCTTCCAGCAGTTGGGATTGGTGGATACCTTTGTGCCGCTGCTCCTGGGCAAGTTCCTTGGTGCGGAAGCATTCTTTGTGTTCTTGATGGTCCAGTTCATGCGTAATTTGCCCAAGGAACTGGATGAGGCTGCACGTATTGACGGAGCCGGCCATGTGCGGATCTTCTTCAGCATCATGCTTCCGCTGATGAAGCCTTCAATTATCACCTCCTCTATCTTTGCCTTCATTTGGAGTTGGAACGATTTCCTGGGGCCGTTGCTGTACTTGAACACCCCGGACAAGTACCCGCTGCCACTGGCCCTGCGCCTGTTCGTTGACCAGACGCAGAGTTCCGATTACGGTGCCATGATCGCCATGTCGGTTTTGGCGTTGCTTCCGGTGCTGCTGTTCTTCCTGATCTTCCAGCGCCACATCGTCGAAGGTGTTTCTACGCAAGGACTCAAGGGCTAGAGATGGCTTCCTCACTCCGTTCCGGCAAAGAAACCCGGCAGGCACGCAACGCCAGGCTTGCCGCGACGGCGGCGCCCAAAGTGAACAAGTTCGCGCTCCTCAGTGAGACCCTTTTGCTAGGAGTGTGCTTGTTTGTACTGGCGCTGCCCGTGGTGACTGCCCCGGCAGCCTTCGCGGCGGGTTCCGCTCATATGGAACGCCATATCTCGGGCCGTAGCGACAGTGTGGCCTCACTTTGGGCCGACTTCCGGGCGGCCCTGCCCGGAAGCTGGCGCTTTGGTCTGGTTGCGTTGGCGGCCGGCGTGGTGGCAGGCATCAATGCTTTGCTGGCTGGTTCGGAGCAACTTCCCGGCGGGACTCCGGTCCTCGTTGCTACGGTGGCTCTCGTTGCTGGGTTGGCTGTGGTGCTCTTGCGTACAGCTGCCCTGTGGCAGTTTGAACAGGAGGCTGCTCAGGTGCGCTCCAAAGACGTGCGCACCAAGGACGTACCCGCTACAGACGTGCCCGCTAAGGATGTCTGGTCCGGTGCATGGGCTCAAGCCAAGGTTGATGCGGCCGGTGATGTGTCAGGTTCGGTCTTGTTGCTGGCAGCCATGGCGATGGCTGTGACGTTTGTCTGGATGCTGCCGCCGCTGGTCTTTATAGTCCCCGGTGCGCTGGTACTGGCCGTCGTTGGTGTTCGGTACCGAACGATAGCGAACTAGAAAAACAAGCAAACAAGCTAGTACAGCAAAAGGCCGGTGGCTTTGCAGGATTTCCTGCAAAGCCACCGGCCTTTGTTGTGTGTCTTAGGATTCAGCGATCACGGCAACTGCTCCGGCAGCTACGATGCCGGTGAAGGTGGCTCCGCTGAGGAGTTCAGTTCCTTGGGCGCTCACCGCTGCATCGAGCTCACTGTGGTTGATGGCGAAGAGGAAGCTGCGGCCATCGGCGTGCAGGCGGCGGGACAGCTCAACTCCGGCAGCCGCCGTCGTCGGAGCAGCGATGCCGGATTCTTCCAGCAGGGCATCCACCAAGCCTTCCAAGGTGGCGGTGTCGGGGAAGGTGGCTAGGTACCAGGCGGATCCAGCGCCTGCGGTGTTGCGGGTAATGGCGGGTACTCCCTGAAGCGGGTAAGCCGTGAAGGAGACCTTTGCCTCGGCGCCAGCCAGATGCACGTGTTCGCTCCAGATGCTCCCCGCGTTGCCGTTGTCCAGCGCTACGGTGCCGGCCTCGGGCAGGGGATGGAACTCTTCTATATTGATGCCGAGGAGTTCGCGGAAGGCGCCGGGGTAGCCGCCCAGACGGACGGCGTCGTTCTCATTGACGATCCCACTGAAGTAGCTGATAAGCACCGTGGCCCCCCGCTGAGCAGCGGCGGCAATGTTCGCTGCGGCACTGTCGGTGACGGTGTACAGGGTGCAAACGAAGACCAGATCGTAGTTCTCCAAGGCGGCGTCCGGGTGCACAAAGTCCACCGTGATGCCGCGCAGGAACAGCGAGCGGTGGAACGCGCGAAGCATATCCAGATACTGCACATCGGTGCTGGGATGCGAATCCAATTCGCTGGCCCACCACGCCTCGTAGTCAAAGACAATGGCTGCGCGGGACTCCACGCGGGAGCCTTGGATGGACGCCAAGGACGTCAAAGCGGAGCCAAGCTCCACCACCTCGCGCCAGACACGGGTGTTCGTTCCGCCATGAGGAACCATGGAGGAGTGGAATTTCTCCGAGCCCGCCTTGCTTTGGCGCCACTGGAAGAACATCACGGCATCCGCGCCGCGGGCCACATGGGTCAGCGAGTTTCTGAGCATTTCCCCCGGCATCTTGGGCATGTTGCGTGGCTGCCAATTCACGGCCGAGGTGGAGTGTTCCATGAGCATCCACGGTTTGCCAGCCGAGACTCCGCGCGTCAGATCGGCGCTGAAAGCCAACTCGATATGGCGTTCGGTATCGGCCGCGACCAAGTAATGATCGTTGGCGATCACATCGACGTTTTTAGCCCAGTCGAAGTAGTCCAAAGCTTTCGTGGCGCTGCTGGCCATGAAGTTGGTGGTGGTGGGAATCAGCGGAGTGACCTCGCGGATCACGGCTGCCAACATGTTGTAAAAATCGATGAATGCCCATGAACTGAAGCGCGCGAAGTCCAGTTGCTGGGTTGGGTTCAAGGTGGTGGGGGCATTCCCAGGGGGCAAGATTTCGGCAAAGCTGCCGTAGCGCTGGGACCAGAAAGCGGTGCCCCATGCCTCGTTGAGAGCCTCGATGCTGCCGTAGCGCCGTTCCAGCCAGCTTCGGAAGGCCACGGTGTCCTCGGGTCCGTAGAATTCCGAGACATGGCAGCCCAGCTCGTTATCAACGTGCCACAAGGCCAACGCCGGATGGTCCTTGTACCGTTCGGCGAGAACGCGTGTCATTTTCGCGGCGTACGCGCGGTAGACGGACGACGACGGAGAGTAGTGCCGCCGTGAGCCCGGCCCCAGCGTGGTGCCGTCAATGGTGACGGGCAGGATTTCCGGGTGCTTACGTACCAGCCACGCGGGCGGCGCCGCTGTTGCCGTGGCGAGGGCCACGTTGATGCCTGCTGTGGCGAGATTGTCCATGATGTCATCGAGCCAACTGAAGTTGTAGTTGCCTTCGGCAGGTTCCAGCCAAGCCCAGGAGAAGATGCCCACGCTGAGTGCATTGACACCGGCTTGGCGCATCAACTCCAGATCCTCACGATGGACCTCAACGGGCCACTGTTCCGGGTTGTAGTCGGCGCCGTAGGCGATGCCCGGGATTTTGTCCCAGAACCGCGCCATCCGCAAGGCGCTGGCAGTTGCCTCCTCTGTGGGGAGTTCGCCGGTGCTGGTGTTGGGGGTGGGATGACTGGACGTCGTGGGGGTCAGGGAGGGCATGTAGCTCCTTGGGTCGGGTGCCTTAACGGCTTTGAATGATTCCTGGGCGAGCGTGTGGGTGGATGCGCTCACCGTGAAGAAGGTCAGTGGGTTTTTGTCAGCCGGCGGTGTTGTAACCAGTCAGTGGGTGTTACTCCAGTGCTGGAGCTGTTCCTCTGTCACCAGGCCGTCGGCCACGGTGACAGTGATGGACCGGGACAAGGGTTCTCCGGGTTGTAGTGTGAGGGGTTTGTCCCAGGCCAGGCATGAACCGACGCCCGGGTAGTCATGTGAACGGACAAACCACGGGTCCTGGGCTTCAGGCGGCGCTGTGAAGACCAGGGTTGCTTCCTTGCCACCAAATTCGCCCGAGAATGCGAGCCAAGGGGCGGAAGTGCCATTGACGGCATCCTCCCCGGTGTGGGCGTTTGTCCGCACATGCACTCTCTCCGCCTGGGGGAAGCGCCAGAAGAAGCCGCCGTATCCGGCGGCTTCGCGGCCGTTGGAGCCAGGGCTGCCCAGCACCACCGCTGTGTCTGATGCTGGGGAAAGCGTAAAGTTCAGCTGCAGCGTCCACGCCCCAAAACCTGCCTCACGCCAAGACCAAGTTCGGGTTTCGTGGAGCAGCGTTTTGCCCTCCGGGTCCTGCCACGACAATTCTTGGCGGCAGGAAGAGTTGTCTTGTGTGGAACTGGTCACCACGACCACGCCGTGGTCCGCAAGCCACTCATAGGCGTTGGTGTCACGAACAAAGCTTGGCCCGCCCCAGAAGTTGACGTTGTTCACTGCCGGGATGGCGATGCTTGCGCCGAGGTGCCAGGGGTGATCCAAAGGCATGGCCGCTGTGACCAGGATGCCGCCGCGGGTGGTGACCGGGTGCAGATAGGGGCGGGGGGACAGTGTTTGGGCGATGTTCTGTCCACTGATTTCTTCAGCGAGAGGCACACCGGAAATGCTCAATGACGTCTCTGACGGGACGGCTCGGGCCCAGGGTGCACCAATTTCGCTGAAGGTGGCTTGCGCTGCTACGGCCCGCGCGATCCATTGGTCAATGTCTTTGACGACAGGGTGGGCGGCCATTCCTTCTCCGATCCAGTCCAGATGGGCGGGAGCTATGGGCGCGGGGTCTTCGGCGGTGCGGACGGCTTCGAGCACACTCATAAAGGCGCCGCTGTTCTCCAAAGAGCTCAACAAGGCGGTGCCATTGTTCCGGTGCGCTATGAGGTTTTCCAAAAGGTCGGTGCGGCCAAACTCCTGACGCACAGTGCCGGCAGGGGTGGTGATTTCCAAAATGTCTTCGGTGTAGTAGAAAACGGCCTGGGCTGCCGTGCCGTGAACCGTGACGAATGGATCAGAATCTGCGGCGGCACACACCGTCAGTGCGCTCATCACCGAGGGGCCTTGACGGGGAACAACCCGAACCGTGGAGGTGTCATCGCCCTCGATGTCATGGGCACGGTACAAATCGGTATCGACCCGTGCAATGGCCTCCGCCGAATTGATGCCGGCAATATGAAGAGCCGTAGCCACCGCGTGGGCTAACGGATTGGTGGTGACACCATCCACCACGTCCACGCCGTTGATGGTGCGTTTACCTGCCCAGCGGGAACGTTGGTAATAGGCCTTGTCGCGCACCCACATCCCTGACGCGGAGTAACCGCGGATAGTGCCCAGAGCGCCGTCGGAAATTAACTGAGCAAGGGCTGGCAGGGCCAGTGAGCCCAGCGATTGGAAGCCGATCTGGACAGCTTTGCCTGCTTGCGCGGCAGCCTCACGTAGTTCCTGGAATTGGGCCATGGAAGCTGCCGTCGGCTTTTCCAAATAGACATCGGCACCCGAGGCCAGCGCCGCCAAGCCCAGCGTGGCATGGGTCTGGATGGGGGTGGCGATGATGATGATCTCCGGTGCCGTGCCGGCAGCTAGCAACTCGTCCAGGTTGTTGAACACGGCCACGTGCTCCGCCAAGCGGCCCGGAGCCGGTGGGTTGGGATCGGCAACAGCCACCATTTCCACCAGGCCTGCCGCCACAAGCCGGTCCAGATTGACTAGGTGATGGGTACCAAAACCGTGTACCCCCACCAGTGCAACGCGGGTTGCTGGAGCTTGTGGTGAAGCGGAGTGTTCCGAGCTGGCCATGATGTGAATCCTTTTGAGGTATGTTCCGGGCGAGTTTGAGTAACTCAGAAGCGGCGCCAAAGCTGCCGCTGCAGGCCCTTAGCGTTAGCAGCAGGCATGGTCTTCATGCTGATATGAAACGTATCAAAAATGGATGAAGGTGGTCAATGCCACATTGTGAGGTGAGCTCAGTGAGTCCCGTGACAGGAGCGAGGGAAAGAAGCCCAGTGAGCGCCATGAGACCAGCGGGGCTAATGCGTTCAGCGAACGCAGTGGGCTCGATAACAAAGTGGACTTGAGCTGCTAGCCGAGAGTGCTGGCCCGCAGTATCAGTTCAGGCTTGAAGACCACGGAGCGCGGCTGCGCGTTGGGGTTTTCTACTTGCTCGGTGAGGAGCTCAATGGCTGTGCGCCCGATCAAGGCGGTGGGCTGCTGAATGGAGGTCAGTGGAACCACCGCTGAGGCGGCAAAAACAGTATCGTCATAACCAACCAGCGCAACATCTTGAGGAATCCGCAAGGTGCGCAGCATGGTCAGTGACTGCATGACACCAAGGGCGAGCAGATCGTTGGTGCAAAACAATCCATCAGGCAGTTCACTGGGTTCGCGTTCCGCCAGGGAGTCTCCTACCTCGCGTCCGGCAAGGACAGTCAAGTCACTGGCCTGCAGAACTTCAAGGGTGGCGCCGGTCACCTCGGCGACGGCGCGCCTGGCGCCTGCGAGGCGGTCGGTGACCTGGTGGAGCTGCTGCGGGCCGGCTACGAAGGCGAGTTTGCGCTTGCCGATGTCCAGCAAGTGCTGGGTAGCCATGTAACCGCCGGAAACATCGTCGGTGGACACGGAGCTGAATTCGCCTGTGCTTGAGGTGCTGTCCACCAGCACCACCTTTGTTCCACGCTCCGAGAGTGAGGTCAGGCGCTTGGAGTTCTCCCCGACAGGGGAAATAAGTAGCCCCTGGACGCGCTGCTCCTCAAAGAGCTCAATGTAGTGGCCTTCGCGCTGACTGTCGTGGCCACTATTGCCCAGGACTACGGCGTTGCCGCCCTGCGCGGCCGAGTCTTCCGCGGCCCGGGACACCGATGAGAAGAAGGGATTGCCAATATCCAAGACGATCAGTCCAATGGTGCGGCTGTGGCCAGCCCGCAGCTGGCGGGCCACGTCATTACGGACAAAACCAAGTTCGGCAATGGAATCCAGTACGCGGTCGCGCGTCTTCTGGGCTACGCGGCCAGGGTAGTTCAAGACATTGGAGACGGTGCCCACGGCAACGCCGGCATGGCTGGCAACATCCTTGATGCTTGCTGACCGCATGTAATACTCCAGTTTCGAGGTTCAGGCCGCAGTGTCCTGCAGAACCATGGTTGACATCACTTTGCATCCAAGTGTACTTTGAAACGTAACAATGAATCGTTTCAAGAGTGGGAGTGCCGTGAAAGTCTGCTTTCGGTCCAAAGTCGATCCCAAGAACCTGATCGAGTACAAGAAACGGCACGCAGCGGTGTGGCCGGAGATGCTGCGGGAACTCAAGGCTGCTGGCTGGAATGACTACACGCTGCACCTAGGGGAGGACGGGCTCCTGATCGGGTTTGTGGACTGCGATGACCTTGACGCAGCACGAGCCCGGATGGCCCTAGCCGAGGTCAACGCCCGGTGGCAGGGAGAAATGGCAAGTCTCTTCCCGGCGTCGGACACCAATCCCGATGAAGGGTTCATTGTGCTGGAAGAAGTTTTCAATCTTGAACACCAGCTGGCAACGGCTGGCAACGACGTAGAAGGAATCAACAAATGACGGATATGGCAACGGCGCTGAACCGCCTAGATGATCTGGCCATTGAGGTGCCCTCATGGGCATATGGCAACTCCGGTACCCGCTTCAAGGTGTTTGGTACCCCGGGTACGCCACGGACCATTGAAGAGAAGATTGCTGATGCCGCTCAAGTTAACAAGCTCACCGGCTTAGCCCCGCTTGTTGCCCTCCATATCCCGTGGGACAAGGTCGAAGACTACGACGCCCTCAACGCTTACGCTGCGGACCAGGGCGTTGGTCTTGGAACCGTCAACTCAAACACCTTCCAGGACGACATTTACAAGTTCGGCTCCTTGACTCACGTGGACGCGGCAGTACGCCGTCAAGCCATTGATCACCATTTTGAGTGCATTGACGTCATGGATGCCACCGGCTCCCGCGACCTGAAGATCTGGCTGGCAGACGGCACCAATTACCCGGGCCAGGGCGACATCCGCGGTCGCCAGGACCGACTGGCCGAGTCCTTACAGGAGATCTACGCACGCCTCGGCGAGAACCAGCGCATGGTCTTGGAATACAAGTTCTTTGAGCCAGCTTTTTACCACATGGACGTCCCGGATTGGGGTACTTCCTACGCCCAGACACTGGCTCTTGGCGAGAAGGCACTGGTGTGCTTGGACACCGGTCACCACGCCCCCGGAACCAACATTGAGTTCATCGTGGCTCAGCTGCTGCGCTTGGGCAAGCTGGGTTCCTTCGATTTCAACTCGCGTTTCTACGCCGACGATGACCTGATTGTTGGCTCAGCCGACCCGTACCAGCTCTTCCGCATCATGTATGAAGTGATCCGCGGCGACGGCTTGGGCCCGGACAGTAGCGTGGCCCTGATGCTGGACCAGTGCCACAACTTGGAAGAAAAGATCCCCGGCCAGATCCGTTCCGTGCTCAACGTGCAGGAAATGACGGCGCGCGCACTGCTCGTGGACCGTGTTGCCCTGACAGAAGCGCAGAATGCCGGAGATGTTCTGGGGGCGAATGAGATCTTCTCCGACGCTTTCTACACCGACGTTCGCCCGGTTCTTGCCGGCTGGCGTGAATCCCGCGGCCTGCCGGCAAATCCGCTGGCCGAATTTGCTGCCAGCGGTTACCAGAAGAAGATCAACGAAGAGCGCGTGGGCGGAACCCAGGCCGGTTGGGGAGCATAAGAAATGACTGAAGCAACAAGCACGACGGCGGCACCCACCAAGGCGTCCAAGGGCGCCGACACGGTGGCTGAACTGATCTCCCGCTCCAACCGTTTGGGTGCGGATAAACGCAATACCAACTACGCGGGTGGCAACACCTCTGCGAAGGGCACTGCGGTTGATCCTGTTACGGGTGAGAACGTGGAGCTTCTCTGGGTCAAGGGATCCGGTGGAGACCTGGGGACTTTAAAGGAAACCGGATTGGCGGTGCTGCGTCTGGATCGTTTGCGCGCCATGGTTAACACGTACCCGGGTGTTGAGCGTGAAGATGAGATGGTGGCAGCTTTTGATTACTGCTTGCACGGCAAGGGTGGGGCTGCGCCGTCCATTGATACGGCCATGCACGGTCTGGTTGATGCGGCCCATGTGGATCATTTGCACCCGGATTCCGGTATCGCGATTGCTACAGCGGTTGATGGTGAAGCGCTCACCGCTACTATTTTCGGTACGAAGGTGGCGTGGGTGCCGTGGCGCCGCCCCGGTTTCCAGCTGGGCCTGGATATTGCTGCGATCAAGGCCGGAAACCCGGATGCTGTGGGTGTGATCCTGGGTGGTCACGGTATCACTGCGTGGGGTGCCACCAGTGAAGAGGCCGAGGTCAACTCGTTGTGGATGATTGAAACGGCAGAGAGCTACATTGCCGCTCATGGTCGCAAGGATCCCTTTGGTGCGGAACGTCCCGGTTACGGCGCACTGCCCGAGGCCGAGCGTCTGGCCAAGGCCGCTGCACTGGCACCGACGATTCGCGGATTGGCATCCACGGACAAAGCCGCGGTGGGTCACTTCAGTGACGACACCGCCGTCCTAGACTTCCTGGCTTCGGCCGAACACCCGCGTTTGGGTGCTTTGGGCACCAGCTGCCCGGACCACTTCCTGCGCACCAAGGTCACCCCGCTCATCCTGGATCTGCCGGCAGATACTTCGGTGGAAGATTCCATTGCACGCTTGAAGGAACTCCACGCCGAGTACCGCACCGATTACGCGGCCTACTATGACCGCAACGCCGTTGAGGATTCCCCGTCGCAGTGGCCTGCCATGCGCGGCGCGGATCCGGCCATTGTGCTGGTGCCCGGCGTTGGCAT